>JAOTYM010000057.1 GCA_029861845.1 Gammaproteobacteria bacterium
AATTGTGTGGCCGGCACCAGCGGTTCGCCGACCCATCGAACTAGCTGCACCACGGGATCGAACAACGCCGCTGGCAGCCATTGATCCCAGAGTAAGAACGGTTCGGCGATGCGTGTCGCCGCCAGCAGTACAATGGCGAGCACGGTGCAGTTGATAACGGTGCCGAAATAGATCGCTTTAAAGAAACGCAGGGCGGCGGCGGGCCGCGCCCCATAGCGAATCTCCGACAGCTCGGCGTCCGTCAGCACATTGACGCGCCGCCAACTGGCGCTCAAGACAAAGCCCAGGAGCAGGAAGGCGAGGGCGAACACCCACAAGCGCCACACGGCGAAGATGCCCCCTAGCGCGATCAGACCGGTCACGAGTAAGGGGGTATCGGCCGCGAACTGGGTCGCAGCCATGCTGACACCGGCCTGCCATCCCTTTAACGTGCGGCCGGCGAGGAAATACTCTTCGAGGTTTTGCGAAGCAACTTTCCTGGCGCGCAGGCCCGCCACCACAACGTAGACGATGAAGGCAGCGATGATGAGTATGTCGACGGCGTGCACTGGAGATTTTCCAAGCGCTCTAAGTGAGCGCGCCGGAAGCTAAGTGGGGCATTGAGTAACCTTTGCCGGCGATTCGGTTCTGTAGGACAGGTGCATCAGTATTTGTGCAGCTTTCGCCGGCGGTTTCCGGCAACAACCCGATCGATCCTGATTACTGTTCCTTGCTCAGGATCGCGGCAACTTGTTTTCCGGATCGTAGAGCGGCTTGTAACCGACCGCGGCGACCTCCATCGGGAACTGTTCGCCGAGGTATTCGGTCACGAGCTTGCGGCCCTCCTGGCAGTATTCATACGGCAGGTAACCGAGCCCGATATTCTTGCCGAGGCTGGGTCCATAGGCGATGCTGGTCAGATACGAGCGGCGGCCCTTCGAGTCGATCGGCACTTCGCCGGTTTCCGGGTCCATCAGCGGGCACTGGCCTACGGGATAGCGCGCTTTGCCATTCGAATCGACGTTATCGGTCATCACCAGCGTGCACAGGTACGCGGCCTGGTGTTCGAGTTCGCGTTGTTCGAGGCAGGGCGCCTTGCCGTGGAAGTCGGCTTCCTTGACCTTGCGCCGCGCGAGGCCGGCCTCGTACAGGTTGTACTCGGTCAGGAGATCCGCGTTTTGCAGGCGTAGACTCTTTTCCATGCGCCGCGTGTTGGCATAGGTTTCGACCCCGACCGGGGTCGCGCCCTGGGTGTAGACCAGATCCCACAGTGACATGCCATAGCTGAAGTCCACGTGCAGTTCCCAGCCCTGTTCGCCGACGTAGGAGATGCGGAAGGCCTCGACCGGGATGCCCTGCAGTGTGAGCCGGCGGGTCGCGGCGAACGGGAAGTTCTCGTTTTCCCAAGCGGCAGGATCGTCGGCAATCGCCTGGATCGTCTTGCGCGCGTTGGGTCCCCAGACGCCGAGGCAGGACACGTGATCCGAGCGGTCGTCGATGTAGACGTGCCAATTGTTGTCCTCGGCCATGCGCTTAAGCCAGATGTAGTCGCGGTGACCGGCATCGGCGCCGTCGATCACGCGAAAGCGATCCTTTGCATGGCGAATGACAGTCAGGTCGGCGCGCACGCCGCCGCGCTTGTCGAGGAAATGAGTGTAGACCCCCTTGCCAATGGGCGTATCGCCACCGACCTTGGCGACACAGGCATATTCCATCAGCGTCTCGGCGTCGGGACCCATGATGTCGAACACGGCGAAGTGTGACAGGTTGATCATGCCGACGTTTTCCGACATCGCCAGTTGCTCGGCGTTGGAAACGCGCCAGAAGTGACGATTGTCCCACTCGTGCTCGCGCACCGGGACCTGGTCGCCGTATTTTTCCAGCAAGTGTTCGTTGGACGCGTAACCGTGCGCGCGCTCCCAGCCCGCCAGTTCCATGAAGTAGCCGCCGAGCTCCTGCTCGCGCGCCCAGAACGGGCTGCGGCGCAGGTTGCGGCCCTTGGTATAGGGTTCGCGGTTGTGCACCGCCGGGTTGTAAATCTTGAACGCGGATTCGAAACAGCGATCGTAAATGTATGACGATGTTTTCTGAATCGGATAATGGCGCGCGGTGTCGATACCGAAGAAATCCATCTCGGCGACGCCGTCGGTCATCCAGTCGACCAACACCTTGGCGATGCCGGGGCCATCCTTGATCCAGACCGCGACCGCGTACCAAAGACCGCGGGTCTTCGAGGATTCGCCCACCGACGGCCCGCCGTCGGAGGTTACCTGCAACAGTCCGTTGAACGAGTGCTTCTCGTTCCAGCCGATTTCGCCGAGGATCGGGGTCAATTCCATCGCGCGCTCCAGCGGTTCCATGATCTGGTCGAGCTCGAGATCGCGCTGCGACGGCGACCAATGCGTCTCGCCTTTTTCAGGCAGGTCACGCGGGTGCACCAGGCGGGGTTCCTTTTCTTCGTAGTAACCCCATTCGATCTGGCCGCCTTCCGGCGTGGTCGGATCGCCGGTGTCGCGCATATAGGCTGAGTTGCCCTGATCGCGCAGCAGCGGGTAGCCGATGTCCTTGCCGGTGCCCTCGAATTCATTAAAAGGAGCGAAGAAGGACAGCGGGTGATCGACCGGCATGACCGGCAGGTCCTCGCCGGCCATTTCGGCGATGGTACGGCCCCACAGTCCGGTGCAGACGATAACGTTATTGGCGGCGATATAACCGCGGCTGGTTTCGACGCCGACGATGCGTCCCTCCTGGATATCGAGCCCGGTCGCGGTGGTGTTGGCAAAGGCTTGCGCCTTGCCGGTCTTGACCGCGTTATCGACGAGTAGCCCGACCACGGTTTGCGAGCGGGGTTTCACCAGGCCGGCATCGGGATCCCACATCGCCCCTTGAATCATGTTTTCTTCGAGCAACGGAAATTTTTCCTTGGCCTCCGCCGCGCTGATCATCCGTACGTTGGTACCAAACGCCTTGCCGGAAGCGACCTTGCGCTTGAGTTCCATCATGCGGTCGTCATCACCCACCCGCGCCACCTCGAGTCCGCCGACACGATCGTAGTGACCCAGCTTGTCGTAGAACTCGATGCTGTAGTGCGTGGTGTAGCACGTGAACTTGTTGTGATCGGTGGCGTAGCAGAAATCGGACGCGTGCGACGTCGAGCCGATATCGGTCGGAACCGACGTCTTATCGATACCGACAATGTCCTCCCAACCGCGTTCGATCAGGTGATGCATTACCGAAGAGCCCACGATGCCGCCGAGACCGATGATGACGACATTGGCTTTCTCTGGAAATTGTGCCATGCCTTTTCTCCATCGCAGGGAAGGGGAAGTATAAACACCCCATTTTCAGTTCTCCACCATTTTGGGAGCAAGAAGTCGCGGCGTTGTCCATGCGTGTCGCATGGTATCTGACTGAAAATAGGCTCGAGGGCAATCGCGTCCTCGTGAGCTTCGCAATGGACTGGTGACGGTTAAATTCTGTTTTCTCAAAGACGTGAGGGCTGATGCCCCGTTAGTCTCCGGTTGCTAACCGTTTTCGCAAAGCATGTGCGTTCTGGTCCCAGGGCGACACCTGGATCAGTGTGTCAGCAAACTTTACCGCGGCCTTCAAGTTACCACTGCGCTCATGGAATGATATGAGGGCATATAGGACATCACGATCAGCCGGCCACCCCGCATGGGCAGTCTCCAGAATTTGCAACCCCTCGTTCGGGCGTCCCGCAGATTCCAGCGCGACTGCATAGACGTAGCGATAGCGCGTATTGCGGGGGTCGAGATCAATCGCTTTCTTGAGTGTTTTAGGGGCGTCGGTTAACCGTTTCTCACGGACCAGGACAAGGACCTGACCGACAAGGCCATCGCTTTCATGAAGCGGCAAGCAAAGGCGAAGAAGCCGTTCTTCGTCTACTTGCCCTACACCCAGACGCACTACCCGGCGCTCCCGCACCCGGACTTCGTGGGCAAGACGGGCAACGGTCGCTGGGCCGACGTGCTGGCGCAGGTCGACGCCTACAATGGGATGTTGCTCGACGCGATCGACAAGCTGGGTATCGCAGACGACACCTTGTTCATCTTCACGGCGGACAACGGGCCCGAGGCATTCCCAGAGGGTACGAACACGACGGTCAATTACAAGATCCCGACAAAGTAATAAGCATTAGTCTTGAGTCTGTAGTCCTGAGTCTTCAGGTAACGGCCACCACCGCAAGATCGGTAGACATAGGTGGTTTATCCGTTCCAAAATAAGCAGTAAGAATAATCGAGGAATCAGAAGTTCCAAGGGCCTATGTTCAAAAACACGCTGCTAATTGTTGCTCTGGCCCTGACCAGTGTCATTGCCGTGTGGGGTATCGTCGACACGGCTGGCCTTGCAAACTTTGCCTCCACCCTGGTGAAGGCGATGTTCAAAAGCCGCGGCTGGTTCATCATGCTGACGGCGAGCGTCATATTGATCGTAAGTATCTGGCTCGCATTCTCGCCTTACGGCAAGATCAAACTCGGCAAGGACGACGATGTGCCAGAGTTCTCTACCGTGAGCTGGCTTACCATGTTGTTTGCCGCCGGCATGGGGGTGGGGCTGCTCTACTGGGGCGCCGCCGAGCCGATCACCCATTTTCTGCTGGCGCGCGAGTACACCAGTGAACAAGAGGCGGCGGCACTCGCACGCTTTGTCACCAATTTTCACTGGGGATTGCATGCCTGGGCGATCTACGCGGTGACTGGGTTAGTGATTGCTTACTTCGGTTTCCGCAAGGGTTGCCCCACCCTGATCAGCGCACCGATTCAGCACGTCTTCGGTAGAGTCGTCTGGACACGTATTGTCGGCTGGTTGAGCGACCTCTTGGCTATTGTCGCTATAGCTATTGGCCTCGGTGGTTCGGTTGCCATGGGGGTCTTTCAAGTACAGAGCGGGGTCGAGTCACTGTTCGATGTCCAGAACACAGGTCTATGGTTAGCCGTGGTCATCTTTGTTGTGCTCTGCGTCTGCTACATCCTTCCTTTGATGGTGGATCTCAGCAAAGGTATGGCAGTACTTTCCAATACCGCTATGGCGATTGCTGGGCTGCTCATGGCATTCGTGCTATTGGCTGGTCCTACTCACTATTTGATGGGTGGTATCGTCGAGGCCATTGGTGAGTATGTGACCCGTGTGTTACCCCATGGCTTTAACACCTATACGTTTTTTGACGAACGGGTCGGCGATTGGTTTGGCTCTTGGACGCTTACCTATATGGTGTGGTGGCTCGCGTGGGCGCCTTTCGTCGGGGTGTTTATCGCTCGTATATCCAAAGGTAGAACCATCCGCGAGTTCATGCTCGGGGTTATACTCGTGCCGACGACCTTCTCCATCTTTTGGTTCGGCATCTTCGGTGGTATGGGTTTCTTTGAGGCTCTGCGGACAGACACACCGATCGTCGAGGTCGTTAAAACAAACGCGAACGAGACAACCTTCTTCCTGCTCGACACGTTGCCGCTTTCGTTTCTGACGACGGTTGCCACCATCGTTGCCGCGTTTCTCTTCATCGTGACCAGCGTGGTCAGCGCTGCTTTTGTCTTGGCTATGTTTTCGACTGGTGGTGATCTCAACCCCAAGGTGAGAGTAAAGCTGGTCTGGGGCGTTATTCTCGGCGCGCTCGGACTGGTGATGATTCTGTCCAATAGCATCGATGCGGTGAAGTCTATTATCGCTCTTGGGGCCCTACCGTTTGTCTACATCGTGTTGTTGCTAATGGTGTGCTTGCTAAAAGCCCTTAAGACGGAGGCGCGCTGATGCCATTCTGGGAAAACATTATAGATACTGTGCTTAATATTACTGTCTTCCTGTTCATCGGCGTTTTGATTTGGCTCTACCTTAGAAAAGAATCGGACGGCCATGCCACCGATGAGGAAAAGAAACACAGACAGGGCTGACGGAAAAAGCATGTGTTGTCACCGAGAAATCGAGGGACCAGCACAAATATGATAGAGTTCTTCGCAGGACTAATTCATATAAAGCAAGGGAGCCATCAGTTATGTCACGCCCATAGTCCATAAGGCGTCCGTCCTCATTTCCACCACCACCTTCTATTTCAAGGAGTTATACCATGAAAACTTTGTTGACTCGGTCTAACACCTATCGTGTGCTTCCCATCGTTCTTGCTTTTGTGTGCGGTGTATTACTTGGGACAGCACAGGGTTTCGCTGGCGAGAGTAAGGAGGAGTCCGTGACCGCGAGCGCGGATGCGTCTGCGTCAGGAAGCGGACGGATAGGTAAGACGGTCTTTGTCGGTGTATCCCAATTTGGTCGCAAGAAGAAGGCGGCAAAAGGCATGACTAAGCTGCACGAGGAGTTTGCGCAAGAAGGATGGACCGTGGTTGGTGTGGCCATCTATACCGAAAATCAAGACCTGGAAGGTTTTTTCGTCACTTATGTGAAAGAATAGTTACTGCCACAATTATTCTAATAAGCAAGGGAGCCATCAGTTATGTCACCCATCATTGTGAGGCAGAATGGGCTCGCTGACGCCGATCCGAATACACGTAATCCCCGTGGTAGGACTGGCGGTCCCAGTCGGTGCCTACCGATCTGTCTGGTCGCTGTTATCGCGCTAGCTTCATTTGTCACCGGCTGCACGACCCTCGGGCCCGATTACAAAAAGCCTGAAGCGCAGGTGTCGGCACAATGGATCGACATCGATGCGCCACGTGTAAATAGCCAACCGGCCGATCTTGCCGACTGGTGGACGGTCTTCGATGATCCCGTTCTTAATTCGCTCGTCGAAATGGCGTACACGCAGAATCTTACGCTACGTATCGCCGGGCTCCGTATCTTAGAGGCGCGTGCGAACTTAGGCATTGCGGTTGGCAGTAAATACCCGCAAGTCCAGCAGATCAACGGCAATGCGACACGGGTTGAAATCAGTGACAACGATCCCAGTTCCAAGGTTGCCGATCGCAACTTTGAGAGTGCCGAGGCTACTTTTGATCTTGCTTGGGAGCTCGACTTTTGGGGTCGGTTTCGGCGCGCCATTGAATCGGCGGAGGCGCAGTTCGATGCGTCGATTGCCGACTATGATGATGTCATGGTGGCGCTTGCGTCCGAGGTCGCGCGCTCTTATGTGTTAATACGGACCTTCGAAGAACGTCTGGCGCTAGCGGAACAGAATGTCGTCACCCAGGAGCGTGCGCTTCGAATTGCGGACGTCAAATTCCGTAATGGTGCAGTCACCGAACTCGATGTGCAGCAGGCGAGGGCGATACTCGCGAATACGGAAGCCTTGATCCCGGTCCTGGAAACTGGTTTGCGGCAGGTGAACAATGCGCTCGCTGTCTTATTAGGTTTGACGCCCCGAGATTTGGGTGATCTGCTCCAGGGTCCGGCGCCGATTCCCGTTGCCCCTTTTGAAGTCTCGACCGGTGTGCCAGCCGAGCTTTTACGGCGCCGTCCCGATGTCCGTCGCGCCGAGCGCTTCTTAGCGGCACAGAGCGCCCAGATCGGTGTCTCCATTACCGATCTTTATCCGCGCTTTTCACTCGTCGGTTCGGTCGGCTTTCGTACGAGTGATTCGAGTGAGACCAGCTTCACGATGGATAGCGGGCTCGGTGATCTGTTTGATTCAGATAGCGCGGCCGGCTTTCTCGGGCCGTTTTTCTCTTGGAATATCTTTAATTATGGCCGCATTAAGAACAACATCCGCGTGCAAGATGCCCGCTTTCAACAACTATTGGTCAACTACCAGAATACGGTACTCACGGCGCTGGCTGAGACAGAAAATGCTATCGTTGCTTACCTCAAGGCCCACGAGCAGGCGAACTTTCTTGGGGAAAGTGTCAGAGCGGCACAACGCGCCGTGCAACTCTCCTTGATCCAATACCGTGAAGGTACCACCGACTTCGACCGTGTACTCAGTACCCTCACGTTTCTCGTCGACCAACAGGATAGCCTTACCGCGACCGCCGGTGATGTTGCTACCAACCTAATTGCCATGTACAAGGCACTCGGCGGCGGTTGGCAGGTGCGGGGCGACCGCAAGATCGAAGATTACGTACCCGAGGAGGACAAGCAACAACTTCGTGCACGAACGAAGTACTGGCACAAGGTATTACCCGCCTCCACAGAAGCACAGTGATGCTGTAAATCTCATGGATGTCTACGCACCCGGCCACGAAGGCGGGTACGGCATAGAGCGGAGGAGTAAAAGTATGACGTCGATCAGAAATGAGTGTTCAATAAGATTAGGAAGCGCCGTATTCGCGGTAGGGCTGACCCTACTCGTGGCCGGCTGTGGCAAAGAGGAAGCACCGGAACAAACTGTCGCCCGCCCAGTAAAGGCGATTAAGGTCGGCGACGTCGCCCAAGTGGGTGGACGATCATTCCCGGGACAGGCGCGAGCGACACGAGAGGCGAATCTTTCCTTCCGGGTATCAGGCCCGTTAATTGCGTTTCCAGCCAAGGTGGGTGATGACGTCGCAGAAGGTCAGGTACTCGCGCGCATTGATCCGCGCGATTATCAGGTCAACCTCAACAATGTGCAGGGACAACTGGACCGAACGAAAGCAACAGCGGCACGGGCGGAGAGTGAGTATAAACGGGAGCTCAAAATCTTCCAGGAGGACCCGGGTGCGACCAGCAAAACCGCGGTAGACCGTAAGCGCGAACAACGGGACAGTGCACGCGCCAATATCAAGTCGCTTGAGGCATCGGTGGCGGCTGCCAAGGACCAGCTCAGTTACACCTATCTTCGTGCACCCTACAAAGGCACGATCACCGCAACCTATGTCGAGAACTTCGAGGATGTGCGACCCAAGCAGGCCATCGTTCGCGTGCTTGACCCGTCGCGAATCGAAATGGTCATCAACATCCCGGAAAATCTGATCTCTAACGCACCGTATGTGACGAAAGTGTTCGTGCGGTTTGATGCGTTTCCAGACCGAGAGATTGAAGCCACCATCAAGGAAGTGGGTCGGGAAGCCTCGCAGACCACGCGCACCTATCCGGTCACCCTTATCATGGACCAGCCTTCGGACATTACGATCCTGCCGGGCATGGCCGGCAAGACGGTACGGGTCGAGGGCGACTTGCCCGATCAGGCCACGGGTGCCGGGATCGAGGTGCCAGTGTCGGCAACGTTTTCACCCGATGATAGTGGTAAGACATTTTTGTGGGTGATCGATGAGCAGACCAAGACCGTGAAACGGCGTGAGGTAATGACGGGCAGGCTTACGGACCGAGGCATCACCGTGCAAGAAGGCCTCAAGGCCGGAGAGTGGGTAGCGACCGCCGGGGCCCACTACCTGCGAGAGGGACAGCAAGTTCGCATTCTGGACGAGAAACCTGAGGGGGGCGCAGAGTGAGCCTTACCGCCGTTGCTATCGACAAGAAGGCGGTCACCTATTTCGCCACCTTTCTCGTATTCGCGGCAGGGATCGCAAGTTTTTTCGCGCTTGGCCAACTCGAGGATCCTGATTTTACGGTCAAGACGGCGGTGGTCATTACGCCCTACGCGGGCGCCAGTCCAGAGGAAGTAGAACTCGAAGTGACCGATCGTATCGAGCTCGTCGTTCAAGAGATGAAGCAGATCGATTATCTGAAGTCTTTCTCGCGGCCCGGGCTGTCACAGATCTGGATTAATATTGAATCAAGCTACAAGGCCCACGAGATCCCACAGATTTGGGACGAACTGCGCCGAAAGATTCGCGATATCGAAAGCCAACTTCCGCCTGGAGCAGGAAGGCCCATTATTGCCGACGACTTTGGCGATGTATTTGGCCACCTGCTGGCCGTCATCGGTGATGGCTATAGCTATGCGGAGATGGAGCAATACGCCAAGGACCTCAAAAAGGAGTTGAGCTTGGTGGAAGGGGTCGCCAGCGTTGACCTGTGGGGTGTACAGGACAAGGCCATTTATCTCAATGCCTCACAGACTCAGCTCGCCGAGCTCGGATTGACGGAAGCAAACATACAGGCGACGTTACAACAGCAGAATCTAGTGGTCGACGGCGGCAGTGTGGACGTGCAGGCCAAACGCTTTCGCATCGTGCCCACCGGCGAGTTTCAGTCTCCCGAGGACATCGCAGATTTAACCGTCCGTGCCTCAGGTCTCGATACATTGCAAAACCTAGCACCGGGGCAGGGACCACGTTCGGCCGAGCTTATTCGGATCAGGGACATCGGTACGGTGACGCGGGGCTACCTCGAACCGCCGCGCACGTTGATGCGTTTCAATGGCCAACCCGCTATCGCGATGGCGATTACGAACGTCAAGGGTGTCAACATCGTCGATATGGGCCGCGCCGTTGATGCACGGCTGCGCGAGCTCCTACCAGAGCTGCCGGTGGGTATCGAGGTGCAGCGCGTGCATTGGCAGGCAGATGTCGTCGCCGAGGCGGTTAATGGTTTCCTCATCAATTTCGCCGAGGCCGTGGCCATCGTCCTGATTGTGCTTACCATCGGTATGGGTTGGCGTATGTCGTGCATCATCGGATTAGCGCTGATCGCTACTATCCTTGGTAGCTTCCTGTTGATGGCGGTGTTCAAGATTGACCTGCAGCGCATGTCGCTAGGCGCGTTGATCATCGCCTTGGGGATGATGGTGGACAATGCCATTGTCGTCGCAGATGGATTTGTTGTGCGCTTGCAACGCGGTATGGATCGCACCAAAGCGGCGATCGAGGCGGCATCGCAACCTTCTTGGCCACTCCTTGGTGCCACCGTGGTGGCGGTGATGGCGTTCTATCCCATCGTCGCCTCCACGGAAGATGCGGGGGAATACTGCGCCACGCTATTCTCGGTAGTCGCGATTTCTCTCTTGGTGAGCTGGGTGGTGTCAGTGACCCTCACGCCGCTGCAGTGCATGGACTTGTTGCCGGACCCCAAGGATGCGGGTGAAGACGCTTACGGCAGTCCGTTGTTTAAGCGCTTCAAAGAGCTACTAGAACGGGCGATTCGTATGCGGTTTCTCACGATTGCCAGCATGGTGGCGTTGTTGGTCGTGGCCTTTGTCAGCTTTGGTGGTGTGAAGAAGTTGTTCTTTCCCGACTCGTCTATGACCAAATTCATGATCGACTACTGGACACCGGAGGGCACACGTATCCAGAATGTCTCCGCCGACCTTAAGATCATTGAAGCTAAATTGGCGAGTGATGAGCGAATTGAAGCGGTTGCCACCTTTGTCGGTGCGGGGCCGCCCCGGTTCTACCTGCCGGTTGAACCCGAATCACCGAACCAGGCCTATGGTCAGGTAATCGCCAACGTCCACGATTTCCAAACGATCAACGATATCGTTGCAGAATTGGGACCGTGGTTAGAGGATACTTTTCCTCAAGCCCTGGTACCCATCCGCAAGTTCGGGGTTGGACCCTCTAACACCTGGAAATTCGAGGTCCGCATCAGCGGGCCGGCGGAAGCGGACCCCGGTACACTGCGGGCGCTCGCCAAAAAAGCCACCACGATCCTGGAGGGAGCACCACTTGCAGGTCAGTTCCAGACGAATTGGCGCCAACGCGTCCAAAAAATAGTGCCTGAATATAATCAGGAGCGCGCCCGTTGGGCCGCCATCACCCGGCAAGATATCGCTAACACTACCAAACGTGCCTTCGACGGACGGATTGTCGGCCTCTACCGTGAACAAGACGACTTGATCCCTATTCTGCTTCGGCATGTGGAGGAGGAGCGCAAGAATGTTAGCGGCCTCGATGTCCTGCAAGTGCAGCCGCTGGGGTCGACGCAAACGGTGCCGCTATCACAGGTGACACAAGGCCTGGATACGCAGTGGGAAGACCCGGTCATCTGGCGCCGCGACCGCCGCCGCACGATTACGGTACAGGCCAATCCCATTCTTGGTGTCACATTGCCACAGCTACGCGCCAGTGTGGTCGAGGACTTTGAGGCCCTCGAACTTCCGACCGGTTATCTCATGGAGTGGGGCGGCGAGTACGAAAGCTCGCGCGATTCCCAGGCCTCGCTTATCCCGGGCATCGTGCCAGCAGTAGTGATCGTGGCGTTGATTATTGTGGTGTTGTTTAACGCCTTTCGACCGCCACTCGTGATTGTGCTGACGATTCCATTCGCGATGATCGGCATGACGATAGGGCTGCTGGGAACGGGTGCAGCGTTTGGGTTTGTGGCCTTGCTTGGGGCCATGAGCCTGGCTGGCATGATGATCAAGAACGCGATCGTACTGCTCGATGAGGTCAATCTTAACCTTGCCGAAGGTAAGAGTCCGTATGATTCTATTGTCTACGCGGCACTATCGCGGTTGCGACCGGTGGTACTGGCAGCGGCAACCACGGTACTCGGCGTGATCCCGTTGCTGCAGGACGTGTTCTGGGTCGGGTTGGCGGTGACGATTATGGCGGGCCTTACCTTCGGTACCATCTTGACCATGGTGCTGGTGCCAGTGCTGTACGCTACGCTCTACAAAATTCCATCGCCGAAACCCGCGAAGGCGTGAACATCCGCGTGAGCCCCATCCTGCCGGTGTTTTACCTTAATATAAGAGGTATGCGCGGGGGGGCAGCCTATTTAACAGCCAAGGCAAGTACGTACATATGATTATAACGTTAATGCAATAGCTTATAAGTAAATATGCAGGTCTTTTCGAGGTTAGTCCGACCATAGGGGGAGCGATGTCCTCTGCAGCTATCCAGGAATACCAAGTCCAAACCATCGACGTGCTGATGCTTAGCGTCGTGGTGCTGTTTGTCGGCATGTTCCTGACGCGAAAGATCCGCTTCCTCGGTCAAAACCACATCCCGCCGGCGGTGACCGGAGGCCTCATCGTCAGTATCGGGGTAGCGCTATTAGACACGCTGGCCGGTCTCAAGATTACTTTCGATCTCGCCCTCAGGGACGTATTGCTGCTCGCCTTCTTCAGCACCATTGGGCTGTCCGCCAAGTTCCGGCTGCTGCTCACAGGTGGCAAGGCCCTGGTTATCCTGATTATCGTGTCGGCCGTTTTCCTGGTCCTGCAGGACGTTGTCGGCGTGTTGTCGGCCCTGCTTCTCGGTGCCCATCCCGGCTACGGGCTATTGGCCGGTAGTGTATCGTTGGCCGGCGGCCACGGCACCGCCATCGCCTGGGGCGAAGTCGCACAGGAGGCCGGTCTCGAGGGCGCTCAAGAGATCGGCATCGCGTTTGCGACCTTGGGTTTGATCGCCGGCGGCCTCATCGGTGGACCGATTGCCGGACGCTTGATCAACAAGCACAAGCTCCGCCCCTCGCAAGCGTCAGACACCCGCAGTACTTCCAGTAGTGCCGCCGACGACGGAGATCCCTGGAGCGCGACGGTCAAGCTCCCAGACGTGTTGGCGACGATCTTGGCGCTGGCGGTGTGCATTGAAGTCGGCAGTCTCGTCAACCGCTTGCTGTTCGAGAAGGGGGTGTTGCTGCCCGGCTTTCTGACCTCTCTCTTCGCAGGAATCGTGATCACCAATCTAGCCGACACCTTCAAGATTCGTCTAAACCAAGCGTCCATCGATCGGCTGGGGGAGATCAGTCTCAACCTGTTTCTGAGCATGAGCCTCATGAGCATGCAGCTCGTGACCCTCGCTAATGCCCTGGGGCCGATCCTGTTGGTGACGATCATGCAAATGCTGGTAATCACGCTGTTTGTGATGTTTGTCATCTTCCGCCTCATGGGTCGTGACTACGACGCAGCCGTGATTACCGCGGGGTTCGCGGGACTCGGACTTGGCGCTACGCCGGTGGCAATCGCCAATATGAGCGCTATTACCAGCCGTTACGGCCCATCACCCAAAGCGTTTCTGATCGTGCCGCTGATCGGTGCATTTTTCATCGACATCTTGAATGCCGCGACTATCAAGGGGTTCATCAACGTGATAACGCGTATGTTGTCGTAGCTTTTGGTGCAGATAAAGCGACCTCAGGCGATGACTTACCGCTAGCTATTCTGTGGATTCCGCCGGTGGTCTGAAATCGAAGTCGATAATCTATAGCCCCGCTGCCTCGAAAGGAGATTGCTATGTGCCGTTGGCTTGCATACTCGGGTGCTCCAATCTATCTGGATGAGGTCGTTCTCAAGACAGAGCATTCGCTGATCGACTAGAGCCTTCACGCCCAACGGGGCGAGACGACGACGAACGGGGACGGCTTTGGTATCGGCTGGTACGGCAAGCGTGACATTCCCGGCCTCTACAAGGACATCCAGCCGGCATGGAATGACAGCAATCTGCAGGCGCTCGCAGCGCAAATCGAGTCGCCATTGTTTTTGGCGCATATCCGGGCCGCGACCGGCACGGCCATCCAGCGGACCAACTGTCATCCATTTCAGTACAAAAACTGGTTGTTCGTGCACAACGGGACTATTACTGGCTTCCATGTAATCAAACGTGACCTGGTGCTCGCGATCTCGCCGGAGCTTTACACGGAGATCAGAGGCACGACTGATTCTGAAATCATGTTCTATCTTGCGCTTACGTTTGGGATGGCGGACAACGTGGCTGGCGGTGTTGCGCGCATGGTGGGCTTGGTTGAACAGGTAGGCCATAAACATGGCATCGACAATCCAATACAAATGTCACTTGGAATCAGCGATGGCCGTTCTCTGTACGCGCTCCGGTATTCGAGCGAGGGCCGATCACGGACCTTGTTTCACAGCGAGAGCATAGAGGCCATTAAAGAGATTGCACCGGAGGCCGAGCGGTTCTCGCCGGATGCGCGCGCGATAGTGTCCGAACCGCTCAGTGACCTCGCCGAGGCCTGGATTCCAGTGGCGGAATCGAGCTTCATCACCATCGCCGCCGGCGACGTTCATCGCCAGTCATTTGAACCGGAGACGCCGTGATTCCAAGGTCAACGAGCAGTCCACGGCGCTGCTTGTCGGGGCTTATTTTTTTTAAGTTTGTTTGGTTGTGCCAGTAACGACAATGTTGTTGATAGTGACGTTGTGAGTTGCCCAGAACAACGTCCGCAAGTATGCACAATGGATTACAAGCCTACTTGCGGTATCAAGCAAGATGGTACTCGGCACCCCTACAGTAATTGGTGCGGGGCCCGCAGTGATCCAGACGTAACGGGATATGTTAACGGGGAATGTGCCGAATAATATTTAGGCGGATTAGCTTCTTCTCTTAGCATCGGTAAAATCGGCGGGTCAGTTGCTACCACTCTGAGCCAATCCAGCATGCCTGAGGTGATCCAAGAGGTTAATATGCACCGTCTAACCTCCTGATTTGTCACGCTGGGTCTTCTTGAACTGTTTCTTTGGTTGGCTTTTAATCAGAGGGTCGTTGGTTCGGTTCCAACACGGCCCACCTTACTTACTTTGGCTGTAGGCGTCTTATTCGGGGGCGAGGTAGCTGGCCCAGCCAAAGAGGCAGCCCAATGGCCTCTACTTTCTTATTGACAGACGTCAATGCAAGGCGCTGGCACCAGCGGTAGCGTCGTGTTTTTAGCATCGCAATGTCACAGACAGCGGTTACCCTGGGCGTAACCGCGTGGCCCAACTGGAGGAAAAGACTCATGACACGCATCACCGGCCGTAATTTTCTCTTCGTCCCGGGACCCACCAACATTCCCGATCGCGTCCAGCGCGCCATGCTGGTGGCCATGGAGGACCACCGCTCGTCGAAGTTTCCTGATCTCTCAAGCAGCGTGTTGAGCGATCTGAAGAAAGTATTCAAGACCAACGAGGGACAGGTCTTCATCTTTCCGTCCTCTGGCACCGGCGCCTGGGAGGCTGCGCTCACCAATACGCTGTCGCCCGGCGACAAGATCCTCGCGTCGCGCTTCGGCCAGTTCAGCCACCTGTGGGTCGACATGGCGCAGCGTCTCGATTTCGACGTGCAGGCCCTAGACGTGGAATGGGGCGAGGGCGTGCCGGTGGAGAAGATCGAAGAAATATTGCGCGTCGACAAGAAGCATCAGATCAAGGGGATTCTGGCCTGTCACAACGAGACCGCCACCGGTGTGACCAGCGACATCGCGGGATTGAGAAAAGTGATGGACGCTGCTAACCACCCGGCACTTTTATTGGTGGACGCGGTGAGTTCACTCGCCAGCATCGATTTCTGCATGCAGGAGTGGCGTGTTGACCTCGCCGTCAGCGGCTCGCAAAAGGGACTCATGCTGCCGGCGGGGCTCGGCATCCTGGCCGTGAGCCCGAAGGGGCTGGAGGCGATGCAAAGCGCGACATCGCGGCGCTGCTACTTCGACTTAGCCGACATGATCAGCGCCAACGGAATGGGATATTTCCCCTACACCCCGGCGCTGCCGATGCTCTACGGGCTGCGCGAGGCACTCGATATCATCTTCGAAGAAGGGCTCGATGACATCTTCTCGCGCCACCACTATTTCGCCGAAGGCGTGCGCGCCGCGGCCACCGAGGGCTGGGGGCTCGAGCTCTGCGCCAAAGCGCCCAAGTGGTACTCGGATACCGTCAGCGCCATCATGGTGCCGGCGGGGATCAACGGCGCCCACGTCATCGACGTCGCCTTTCGCCGCTACAATCTGGCGCTCGGCGCGGGCTTATCCAAAGTTGCCGGTAAGCTATTCCGCATCGGTCACCTAGGCGACCTCAACGAGCTGATGCTGATGGGCGCCATCGCCGGCGCGGAGATGGCGATGCTCGATGTAGGCGTGGATGTCGTGTCGGGCAGCGGGGTGGCCGCGGCATCGAACTACTGGCGCAGCAACGACCCCATTCCGAAGCGCAAAGTCAGCAAGGAAGAGCAGTTCTACGAGGCCCACTCGACGGGGTCGGTGCAGTAGCGTCGAAAAAAGGCGTGCGGATGAGCGAATAGCCGACAAACCCGTGTACGCACGAACAACTACGGGCTATCAGCTTGATGAACGCCTTGATGGCCTGTCTATTAATAGTCCGCTCGAGCTTAACGGAGCCTCTAGTGGCGCCACAAGCGGTGCACCTCACCGGTGCAGGCCGCGTTCCCATTCAGATAAAGCTACACACGGCAACGAACTGCCTATAAGAAATATTAACCTATATTCAATGAATTAGATATGATCATTCAAGTTCTTTCAAGATGATTATGCCGATCACTTGGAGCCATTAGCTGCACCCACGGCAGGAGGTAAGACGAGAGGGCTAAACACCGATTAGGCCCGAATCCTTCTCGAGGCAAGATAGGGAACACGGGTTGCACCTTAGGAAGCTCTTCGGCGGCCACACTTCGCGCGTGTTCTCTCTTTTGCCAAGGCTATGCCGCTGTTCGCTTGTCGGCGCTAGCTAATCCACCGGATTAACCCGATTGTCCGCCAGGGGACGCGGTTCTATCCACACGTGAAAGCGTTTATAGTCGTCTCGCGATACTCCGCTAGTACGGTAACCCGGTGAAATGAAAAAGCTATTAGGCGCCGCCCTACTCGCGGCACATTCTTTAATTATCGCGCATGTCACCCACGCCCAGGAGACTGGCAAGCTCCCGCTGGTGCGGATTGGCACCGTTTCCGATTCGCTTCGCGAGCTCCAGCCCACGGATATTCGGGCATTGTTCGAGCGCGAGATCGTCGGGCTTACCCGGGGTGAGTTCGACGTTCGTTTTCCGGCGGACAAACAGATTCACGCGGCGTGGTCGGTGGCGAGGATTAAAGCCGGCATCGACAGATTGCTCGCCGACCCACAGGTGGACATGGTGATTAGTTTGGGCGTATTGGCATCGAATGAACTGGCACGCCGTAGGCAATTACCAAAGCCAGTGATAGCGCCGTTTATTGTCGATAGGACGTTCCAAGGATTGCCGTTCAAAGACGGGGCAAGCGGGGTAAAGAATCTCAGTTACGTTACTTTTCCGGGAGACTTTCGCCGGGATCTAAAGCGCTTCCGTGAGCTTTTGCCGTTTACGAGCGTAGCGTTTCTGCACGATCGTCTGCTGCCGGAGGTGATTCCGGCCTTGCGAGATCGCGCCCTGGAAGCGGCGAGAGAGATTGGTGTGGATGTGCATTTTGTGCCGGTTGAGACGTCGGCCGAGGCCGCACTCGCGGCACTCCCGAACGAGGCGGACGCCGTTTACTTGCCGCCGTTAGTGCGACTATCAAGCACCGAATTCGATCTTTTGATGAAAGGCCTAATCAAGCGACGATTACCAAGCTTTGCGCTACTCGGCCGCATCGATGTGGAGCGCGGGGTGCTAGCCGGCGTGGCCCCGGCGGTAGAAATAAACCGTCTGGCTCGGCGCGTGGCGCTTAATGTGCAGCGAATCCTGTTGGGTGAAGATGCTGGCGTGTTGCCGATCAGTTTGCCTTTGCGCGAGCGTTTAGTCATCAACATGGCGACCGCGCGCGCGATCGGATTCTCGCCCAGTTTTCAGGCGATGCGTAAGGCGGAGTTATTGTTCGAAGAAGAAGACGGGGGACCGCAGTTGTCGTTGGCCAGCGCCGTACGCGAGGCGGTGGAAGCGAACCTGGATATCAGGGTGGCCGAGAAAAACGTGGCCGCGGGTAAGCAGGACATTAAAGCGGCGCGGTCTGCGCTGTTTCCGCAGTTCGATCTGCTGGCCGACAGCGTGCAAGTCGACGACGACCGGGCCAGCGCGATCCCCGGACTCTCCGAGAAGACAACAACGGGCTCTGTCGCGCTCAGCCAGGTCATTTATTCAGAGCGAACTTTTGCCAACGTCGCTATTCAGCGCTACCTTCAACAGTCACGTGAGTTCGACCGTGACCAGGTACGATTGGATATCGTGCTTGAGGCTGCCAATGCTTACCTCGATGTACTTCGTGCCAAGACCAATGAGCGTATTGCGAAAGACAACGTGGAGCTTTCACGCGAAAATCTTGAGCTTGCGAAGCTGCGCCGCCAGATCGGGACGGCGGGACCGGCGGAGGTTTTCCGTTGGGAGAGCGAGATCGCTACCGATCGCCTGGAGCTTGTGCAGGCTGAGGCGCAGCGTGGCGTTGCCGAAATTGCACTCAATCAGCTATTGCATCGGCCACTTGCTCAGCCTTTTACAACCAAAGAGACGCGGCTCGATGACCCGATGCTGATCACCAGTCAGCAAAGCCTGATCGACCTCATCGATGATCCACGCGCGTTTGGCACCTTTAGCAACTTCATGGTAGAGCAGGGGCTGGCGGCGTCGCCAGAGGTGAGTGAGATCGAGGCCGCCATCGACGCGCAGGAGCGTACGCTGGATTCCACCAAGAACGCCTTCTGGCAGCCGCGCCTGAGCCTGGCGGCTGATCAAACGGAAGTGGTGTCTCGCAGCGGTGAAGGCGACACTGGCATTGGTTTCAGCCCTGACGATAGCGAGACCACGATCTCGCTGCAGCTTAGCCTGCCACTGTACACCGGTGGCGCCCGTAGGGCTGATCGTACCCAAGCAGCTGAAGAGTTATCCGGTCTTCGCTTACAGCGACAATCGACCCGCGAAATCGTTGAACAGCGGATCCGTTCGGCGCTGCAGACGGCGCGGGCGTCGTATGCCAGTATCCAGCTTTCGCGCGATGCCGCCAATGCGGCACGCAAGACCTTCGAGCTTGTGCAAGATTCGTATGGGCGCGGCGTGGTTTCTATCCTGGCTCTCCTGGATGCGCAGAATGCGTCAATCGTAGCCGATCAGGCGGCCGACAACGCCGTCTACGACTTTCTGAAGGAGCTGATGGAAGTGGAGCGTGCCATCGCACGCTTCGATTTCTTTCAGACGCCAGAGACACAGGCGGAGTGGTTTCGAAGACTAAAGGAGTATTTCAGACAGCAGGCGGTATACCAACCGCAATGAGCGCTTCGGCCAAGAAATTTCTTACGCAATAGAAATGGCCATCTGCACACGTCTTTGGTTCACATTGCTGCTTGCCACTACGGGATTTCTGGTGAATTCTTGTGAGGAACCAGCGGCGCCGAACCCCGTACTGCGACCAGTGCGGGTACAACCGGTGCTTGTCACCGGCGCCGAACGCGAACGCACTTTTGCCGGCACGTCGAAGGCCGGCCTAGAATCCAACGTTAGCTTCAGAGTCGCGGGCACGATTCAAAGACTCGCTGCAAAAGTGGGCGATCGGGTAAAGCCAGGGACGCTTATCGCGGCGTTAGATCCGAAGGACTATCAGGTGCAAGCCCAGGAGGCCGAAGCCTCACTCGAACGTGCACGCGCCGAGGAGCGTAATGCCAGGGCCAACTATGCGCGCGTACGTGAGCTCTACGAGAATGAAAACGCCTCGCGCAACGAGCTAGATCAGGCGCGGGCGGCAGCGGAATCGGCCGCCGCCGCAGTGCGATCGGCTGGAAAGCAGCTCGAATTCGCGCGGTTGCAGCTGACATACACGCGTCTGAAAGCATCTGCCGATTGTACGGTGGCGGATACTTATGTGGAGGAAGCGGAGAATGTTCAAGCAGGTGGGCGCGTTGCCATGCTCACGTGTGGTTACCGACCTGAGGTAGAAGTTGGCGTTCCCGAAGCCTTCATTACTCAAATTGAAAAAGGAAGTCGCGTAGCCGTGACGTTTGACGCCATCCCAGGAAAGACGTTTACCGCGGTTGTCACCGAAGTCGGCGTGGCTGTGACCGGGCAGGCGACGACCTATCCGGTTATCGTACGGCTTGACAAGCCCGACCCACAGATGCGTCCCGGCATGGCGGCAGAGGTGGCATTTCGGTTTGGAACCGCCGGCGGCGATGATCGCATCTTGGTGCCGCCATTCGCAGTGGGTGAGGACCGTCAGGGCCGGTTCGTTTTTGTCGCCGCACCGGCTGACCCGCCTGAACCTGGCATCGCGATAGCGCGGCGCCGGCCGGTCACGGTTGGCGAGCTTACCACCGAAGGACTTGAGATCCTTGAAGGATTAAACGATGGCGATCTCTTGATTAATGCTGGCGTGAGTCGTATCGAGGATGGCCTCAAGGTCAAGCTGCCGGGAGGCTAGGGGATATTAGTTGTGAGTATCACGGCACTCGCCATCGAGAAGAACCGCGTCACCATTGTCATCCTCATCTGCATTCTGTTTGCTGGTTTATCGGCCTACTTCAAGTTAGGTCGCGCCGAAGACCCGGGCTTTATTATTCGCACCGCGGTGGTACTGACCTACTTCCCCGGTGCAAGTCCGGCACGCGTTGAACAACTGGTTACCGACAAGCTCGAAAAGGCGATTCAAGAGATGCCTGAGCTCGACCGCGTAAACAGCGAGTCTAAGAACGGCGTCTCGGTCATCTGGGTCGATATCCAGGCGCGCTACAGAAAGATGCGGCCGATCTGGGATGACCTGCGACGCAAGGTCGATAAGGTGAAACCGGGTCTACCGGCGGGCATCGAGGGTCCGTTTGTCAACGACGAGTTTGGCGATGTTTTCGGCATCGTCGTCAGCCTTACCGGCGAGGGTTTCACCTATGCGGAGCTCAAAGACATAGCCGACGATGTACGCGATGAACTGCTACTTCTCGACGAAGTGGCCAAGGTGGACATTTATGGCGCTCAGGAGGAGCAGATATTTGTCGAGTACAACAATGCGCGTCTGTCGGAGCTTGGCGTCTCACCGCTTCAACTCAGTGGCATCCTCGACAGCCGCAACATCATTATACCTGGCGGGTCCGTGACCACGGGCCAAGAACGTATCGTGTTGGAGCCTTCCGGGAATTTTGAATCCGTGGACGATCTGAAAAGGGCGGTTATCCCCTTGCCCAATCGCAAAGAAGTGGTTTACCTGGAGGATATCGCCACGGTGACACGGGATTATATCGATCCACCGGACACCAAGATGCGCACGTCGGGGGTACCCAGTCTCGGGCTCGCGATCTCCATGCGTGAGGGCGGGAGTATCCTCAAGTTGGGCGAGGACGTCAGAACGCTCATCGACCGCATGCGCAGCATTTATCCGATCGGTATTGAATTCCATTTTATCCAGGATCAGGCACTGGCGGTTGATAAAAAGGTAAGCGACTTCATAAACAATTTGCTGCAAGCGATCGCGGTTGTCGTCGTCGTAATGCTTATTGCCCTGGGCCTACGAACCGGGTTGGTGGTGGCGACCCTGATTCCAATGGCTATCGTCATGAGTTTTATGATCATGGGCTTGTTTGACATCGGTTTCGATCAGATGTCGTTGGCGGCGCTCATCATCTCCTTAGGTCTATTGGTTGACAACGCCATCGTCATGTCGGAATCCATCATGGTGCAGATGGCGGGTGGTAAGCGGCCGTTCGATGCGGCGGTGGACTCAGCGGCGGAGCTTCGGGTTCCGCTACTGGTTTCGTCAGCGACTACCGCCGCCGCCTTCCTGCCGATTTTTCTAGCGAAGTCGACGGTTGGGGAATACACAGCGCCGATCTTCAAGGTAGTTGCCATCACGCTTTTTTCTTCCTGGGTGCTCGCGCTCACCATGATTCCGATGCTGTGCGTGTACTTTCTACGTGTGCAAAAGCAGAAGCATGGTGAACTCTACGGCAGCAGGTTCTATGTCACATATCGGCGTCTTCTTATCGGGGCACTGAAACACCGTTGGACAACATTGGCCGCCACGATTTTGGTTTTCGTAACCGCGATGATGAGCTTTCAGTTTGTGCCAAATATCTTTTTTCCACCGAATGACCGACCGACATTTACCGCCAAGCTCAGACTACCTACTGGCACCCCGATTGAGCGCACCGAAGCGGTGGTCCTTCGAATCGAAGACTTTATTCAAAAGAACCTGATGGTAGGGCCGGAACGTGAGCAAGGTGTTACCAACTGGGCACCATTCATTGGACAGGGTGCGCCGCGATTCATGTTGGCTTATAACCCAGAGCAGGCAAGCCCGGAATACAGCATTATCATATTGAATGCGACCTCTAGTGAGATCATCGACACACTCGTACCAAAACTTGAAAAATTCTGTTTTGAAAACTTCCCCGATCTAAAGGCGCAGATTAGCCCGTTGCAGACGGGACCACCGGTAAAGAATCCAATCGAAATCCGCATTTCGGGTCGCGAGGAAAGTAAAGTATTTGCCATTGTGGATAAGGTCAAAGAGACACTGCGTGCTATCCCAGGACCGAAGAATATCGGCGATGATTGGGGAATACGCTCTAAGAAAATCCTCGTCAATATCAATCAGCCACGGGCGCGACGGGCCGGCGTCACCAATGAGGACATCGCGATCTCGCTGCAGTCTGGTCTCAGTGGGCTTGAGACTACTGAGTATCGTGAAGACGACAAGGTAATACCTGTCACCTTACGATCCGTGGCTTCTGACCGTCGCGACATTGGCAAAATAGAAAGCCTTAATGTGTACGCCCAGCTTACCGGTCAGTCGGTGCCGCTTAAACAGGTTGCCGACGTCGAGGTTGCGTGGCAACCGGCGAAAATCAAGCGACGTCAACGCCTAAAGACGGTGACGGTTGAAGCAGACGTTCAAATAGGATACACCGTAGCTGAGGTGAATAACGCAATGGTCCCTTGGCTCGAGAAGGCGCGCGCCGGCTGGGGCCCGGGTTACTTCTACTCCCTCGGGGGCGAAAACGAAGAGTCCGACAAGGCCAATGCCTCCATTACTGAACAGCTACCCATTGCCGGGCTCATCATCCTTTTGCTGTTGGTGGGTCAGTTCAATTCGATCCGGCGTCCACTGATTGTTTTGTTGACGATACCGTTGGGCCTGATCGGGGTTGTGATCGGACTGCTGGTAGCGCGCTCGTACATGGGCTTTATGACTTTTTTGGGCATCATTTCACTCGCGGGCATTGTGATCAACAATGCGATAGTGCTGCTTGACCGAATCAAGATCGAAATCGACGAGAATGGCCTGGCGCCAGCGCAAGCGATTTTGGAGGCAGGGCAGCGTCGGTTACGGCCAATACTGCTGACGACGGCAACCACCATGCTGGCATTGGTACCGTTGTGGTTGGGGGGCGGGGTGATGTTCGAGCCGATGGCAATCGCCATTATCTTCGGCCTGCTGTTTGCGACTCTGCTCACGCTGGGCGTAGTACCAGTTTTGTATTCGCTTTTCTTCAGGGTGAGTTTCAAAGGATTCAACTATTGAGCATCTTGACTGTGTTGCTAAGCGGCTACTTCAGATCTAGAAGAACACCATGAAAAAATGCTTGCTCGCCATGCTCTGCGGATGAATATAGCTGGAAAAATCACACACAGATTAGTGGAACTCGAGGGCAAGTTCTTATACCTTTTGATCGCGCTTTTGTCCGTGTTTGTCGTCTACCCCTTCTTCCAAGGCAGCCCGATGGCAACCATCGTGCTCGATATCCTGTTGCTCGCCATGCTTGTAGCAGGGATATATACGGTTTTCGATAAGAAAATACTTTTGGCTATCGCCTTGTTGCTAGCTATCCCGATGTTCGGTGGGCGCTGGTCCAATTATTTTTATACGCATCCGGTGTTGCTAGAGATCGACTATGGTTTTGGTGCAATGTTCTTTTTGTTTAACGCCATCACAATTAGCTCGTATGTACTGCAGCAAAAAAACGTTACACACAACCTGATTTTCGGCGCCGTGTGTGGTTACCTGTTAATCGGTATGAGCTGGGCGTTTACATATTCGTTGGTGGCATTTCTTGAACCCGGGTCCTTTTCTATAGTTGCGGCGGGCCAGACGAGTCAAGGAGATGTCCTTCCCCACTTTTTCTATTACAGCTTCGTGACACTAACCACACTGGGCTACGGCGATATCACCCCAGTCGGTCCATTCGCCCGTTCGCTTTCCACTCTCGAGGCCATCGTCGGTCAGATCTATTTGACGGTGTTGGTCGCACGGCTGGTTGGTGTGCATATTTCACAGTCGTACGCAAAGTAATAGCATTGATCCAAGTCATGTCATGGGCGTAATCAATATGTGGCAACATCGAGGTCAAATGTGAAGCTGAACATTTTGTTTGCGCTTTTTTTGATGATGGGGATGCATGTGCCGCTAACGCATGCTGTCAAGCTTTACAAATGGGTGGACGAGCAGGGCAATGTGACGTATCAGGACCGCCCGCCGCCGGCGAATGCCAGCGCGGTCGAGGAAAAAGACATCGATCCCAATGAAGGCGTCACGAAGTTTGTACGACCAAAGCCCACGGAACCGTCCAGTGACGGCGGACGCTCATCCGGTCGCGGACCATCCTCGGGATCCGGCGGGCGCAGCACGGCAGAAAAGGGTGCCATTGTCACGACTGATCGACCGTTTAGAAACGAACGCCGCCGTGGCGTCGTGCCCACCCCACCGCCAAGACCGGCACCAGCGGTGCCGCCACGCCGCCCGCGGCGGGCGGGCATCCCCCGGGGTGGCAGGATCCCCCGCATTCCTCACCGTTAGTCGACTTACTCTTGTGGGTAAAGCAGGTCGACGAGGGCTTTATACGTTTGTTCTTCGAGATTGCCAAAAATGACGGTGGCACCGTGTTTCTCCACGCTTGCCACCTTGGCCTTTAACGCATGATCGGTAGGCCCTCGGTTAGAAGGGATCTTCAGGATCAGCTCGATGTTGGCCTTCTTCTTGAGCGCCACATTCTTGGTTTCGATGAAGGCACCGTCGAGGCTGATGTCGCGGGTCAGACAGGACTTGGCGCCACGTTTACGATCGCTGACCAGGACCTCTAGGGTTACCTGCTTTCGTGGTCCCAAGCGTCGATCGCTCGCCATGCCTTGCTCCTCACTTATTAACCGCTGCCAACTCGATTGATTGTTCTGGACTATAGGCGCGGTTCCTACTCGCCCCTAGTTATTCTATCTGAACTGTGTGGGCGATTCATCGGGACCCCGGCCGGGCCGTCGTCTAGCGAAGATGTATATGAACGATATCAAACAGGGTGCTATAGAGCTGTTCATCGGGGTCATCGAAAATGAGGGCGGCACCTTCATCCGACACGCGTGCAACTTTGGCCGGCACCCGGCAGTGTTTATTGCGGTGGCCGGCGCGTAGCTTGAGCACAAGCTCCACCCGCTCGTCTTGGTCTAGAATGTGCCCCCCGGTTTCCACAAACGCGCCTTCAAGGCTGATGTCTCGTAGCATGCAGCGAGACATCCCCAGACGATTGTGGCTAATTATTGCCGTTACGTGGGCCCAACGCCGTGGGCCCAAACGGCGATCATCAGACATCATTGCTTCCTCGGGAATACTGCTAGCGCCAGGTTTATTGGATACAGATATTGTAATCTATATCTAGTTGCGCGTAAGCGATATATCATATTTGGTCGTTGGCACCATGTAGCCATGGATGTAGGCTCTTCCATAGGATCTAGCGCTATGCTTACTACGCTGGTTGATACCGAGACCCTGGCATCCCGTCGACAAGATCCGGCTTGGGTCATTTTTGATTGCAGTTTTGTCTTAACCGAGCCATCGGCCGGCGCGCGCGCTTATCTTGAGGGCCATATCCCTGGTGCGCACTACGCGCATCTAGATGAGGATTTGTCTTCACCAATCACGCCCACGAGCGGCCGCCACCCGTTACCAAACCCAGGGGTACTCGCGCACATACTCGGACAGTGGGGCGTCGACGCAAGCAAACAGGTTGTGGCCTATGACGATAGCGGCGGCGCCATTGCCGGCCGGCTGTGGTGGTTGCTGCGATGGCTTGGCCATGACGGGGTGGCCGTACTAGACGGTGGTTTATCCAAATGGCGGCGAGAAGGGCGCCCGCTCACCGCCCATACGTCAACGGTATCGCCGACTACATTTGAATTCCGTACTGATGATAGCCGTTGGCTAACAACCAAGGACGTCGAACAACTGCTAACGCGAGGCGCACATAAATTACTGGACGCCCGTACACACGAACGGTTTATTGGCGAGGTAGAACCGTTAGACAAAATCGCCGGACACGTTCCTGGTGCCATCAACCGGCCGCTTCGGGATAACCTCGATGATAACAGCTGTTTTCTTGCCGACGATGTGTTATATGATCAATTTGTTGATTTGCTCGCGGGCACCCCCCCTGAGTCGACTGTTTCAATGTGTGGCTCCGGTGTAACCGCTTGCCACACGCTGTTGGCATTAGAAAGGGCCGGTTTTTTTGGGGCAAAGTTGTATGCCGGGAGTTGGAGCGAATGGATCACTAATACTACCCGCCCAGTTGCGAAAGGTGCCTAAGCGAGACATGGATAGACACACGATGGGCCTATCCGCCCGCACGCCCGCAAGACGCTTTCACAAGTACTCGCTCACCTTTGCTGTCCTCGTCATGTTCTCCTTGGTCGGCGCGAACCCGACTGCGCTGGCGATAAATGTAGAACTGCAACCAAGCCGGAAGATTGGGGACGAGGAAAAACGCGAAGAAGTCAGTGAGATAAG
>JAOTYM010000147.1 GCA_029861845.1 Gammaproteobacteria bacterium
GTTACGTGATGGGTAGACGGGGGAGGAACCATTAAATGCTGCATTTAGCGATCGCCGCGGGGTTGGTGCTTGGACTCATCGTCGGCCTCGGCGCCGCTGCCACGGGCAACGAATGGTTGCTATTACTCGCGAAGAGCTCCGCGCCATTCGGCACGATCTTCGTGAACGCGATCCGCATGGTCGTCATTCCGTTGATCGTCACCGTGATCTTCACGAGCATTGCCCGGCTCGGCGACCCGCGCAAACTCGGCCGCATCGGTGGTATGACGATCGCGTTCTACTGGATCACGCTGATCCCGGCGATCGCAATCGGCATGGCGACGATGAAGTTCGGCCTCCGATACGCGAACGAGATCGAGATGCCGCAGACGGCCGCAGCGGAGGTGCCGGAGCTGCAGAGCATTGTCGATTTCATCGTCACGCTCGTGCCATCGAATCCGTTTGCGGCGGCGAGCAACGGCATGATACTGCCGCTGATCGTTTTCACCGCGCTGGTTGCGGCGGCGACCGGGACACTGGCGGCCGAGCGCCGCGAGCGCCTGGTTAACCTCGCTGACGACGTCAGCGAGGCGCTGATCAAGCTTGTCTGGTGGATCCTGTATACGGCACCTGTCGGTGTATTCGGCCTGGCCGCGCCGGTCACAGCCGAGCTCGGTTGGGATCTGGTGCAGTCGCTAGGTGTCTTCATCATCTGCGTGTTCGTCGCGCTCGTGATTTTCCTGGCGCTGGTTACGTTGCCGCTAGTGTACTTCCTAGCCGGCATCGGCCCGGCCCGCTACCTGAGTGGCATATTCGGTGGCGTGTCCGTTGCGGTGTCGACGACGAGCACAGCCGCGGCGATACCCGTCACGCTCGAAGAAACAACGAAAAACCTGAAGGTTTCTACCACGATTGCAGATTTGCTCGTGCCGCTCGGCGCCTCGATGCACCGCCCGGGTAGCGCACTGTTCCAGGGAGCCGCAGTCGTATTCCTGGCTTCCTTGTATGACGTGCCGATACCGGTGGCTGCCATTGGGGCGGCGATGCTGGCGACGTTTCTCGTTTCGCTGACCGTCGCTCCCGTACCGTCGTCGTCCGTGGTTACAATGGCGCCTGCCCTCGATGCCGTCGGGGTTCCGGTGGGCGGACTCGCGATCGTGCTGGGCATCGATCGGATTCCGGACATGATGCGCACGGGCGTCAATCTGCTCGCGCAGGTTTCAGCGGCCGTGCTCGTCGATCGCTGGACGGATGCCGGACAAGGGAGATGATGTCCGTGAGATGGATAATCTGTCGGCTCTGATCGACGGTCGCAGAATTAGGGGCATCTGACCCCTGATCGCCGAAATTGACACTACCGTTATGTGATCTGGTTCACACTCTTGGAGGCACGCTGCATCTGACCGGCACCTCCGCAAAGGCCCTGTATTTGTTGAAATAGGCTCAACATTTCGGACAGGCACGACCAACCAGGGACACGGTCATGATTAACAGGGCAATCTTCGCAGTACTCGCGGTCGCAAGCTTCGCTTTCGGCATGAGCCAGGCGCCGGCACCGACCACGGTGAACTCGTACATCATCCAGGGCGGCTCGCTGGAAGTGGCTATGGCCGCCGTGATCGCGGTTGACGGTGAAATTACGCACGAGCTCGGCATCATCAATGCCGTTGCCGCGACCCTGAGCGAGGACGAACGGGACGCTCTCGAACAGCGCGGCGACCTGCACATCAGCGTCGACAACGCCGTGGAAGTCGCCGGCAAGCCCGGTGGCCCCGACAAGACCGGCGATCCCGCCACGGATTATCCGAACCTGACCTCGGCGACGGCACTGCATGCCGAAGGCATCACGGGTTACGGTGTAACGGTGGCTGTACTCGATTCGGGATCGATGTCACACGGATCGCTGAACAAGACACCGAAAGGTGACTGGCGTTTTCTGTCCCAGTACGACGCCACCACCGACGAAGTCGTCGCGCAGATCAACATGGATCACCTCGGCACCAAGCGCGCCGGCACGGGAATCACTACTGATGACGACAGTGGTCACGGCACGCACGTACAGAGCGTCATCGTCAGCAGCGCCACGGGCTCGACCGGCTTCTACAACGGCATCGCGCCGTACGCGTACCTCGTGTCGGTGAAGGCCTTTGACGCGAACGGTCAGGGCACCTACGCCGACGTCATCCGCGGCATCGACTGGATCGTCGCCAACCGTGAATACCTCGGAATCGACGTGCTGAACTTAAGCTTGAGCGCGGCACCGCAATCGCACTATTGGGACGACCCCCTGAACCAGGCCGTGATGCGTGCGTGGCAGGACGGGATTGTCGTGGTTGCCTCGGCGGGCAACACCGGCCCGGATCCCATGACGATCGGTGTACCGGGTAACGTACCCTACGTGATCACGGTAGGCGCGATGACCGACAACTACACACCGGGCGTGGACAACGACGACGTCCTGGCCTCGTTCTCGGCGGCAGGTCCGACCGTGGAAGGCTTCGTCAAACCCGAGATGGTTGCCCCTGGCGGTCACATCGTCGGCCTCATGAACAACAACATGAGCATTGCTACGGCACATCCCGAGTACCATGACGGTGGCGCCTACTTCACCATGTCGGGCACCTCGCAGTCGGCATCGGTGGTCAGCGGTATCGCGGCACTGATCCTCGAGGCTGAGCCGAACCTCACACCGGACCAGGTCAAGTGCAAGCTCATTAGCGCTGCACAGCCAGCCGTGGATGCCAGCGGCAACCTCGCTTACAGCGTGTTCCAGCAGGGCGCCGGCATGGTCAACGCTTACAACGCCGTGCACGGCAGCAACTATGACTGCGCCAACCTCGGTATGGACATCGGCGCGGATCTCGCCGGCACCGTGCACTACGGCGGTCGTGCGAATGTCGACGAGAACGGCAACTACTACATCATGGGACTGGAGGGCTACTTATGGACGGACGGTTATCTCTGGACCGATGGCTATCTGTGGACGGATGGCTACCTGTGGACGGACGGCTACCTGTGGACCGACGGTTACTTGTGGACCGATGGCAGTGTCGGCGCCAATGGCTACCTGTGGACCGATGGTTACCTGTGGACCGATGGCTACCTGTGGACGGACGGTTACCTGTGGACGGACGGCTTCGTCGGCACCGCTACCACTGAAACCATGTCCATCAACAACTGGGTAGAGCAGGAATGATTGTATCTTCGATCCCTGTGAGGGGCGGACCCTGCCCCTCGTGACCTAAAACCCCGTCTTCGTGACGGGGTTTTTTTATGGCCCTTCTGGTCAGTCGTGGCCCGGTCGACAAGCCATACACTATCGTTCATGCTATTCCGCGATAGCCGCCGCTGTGGTGTTAGAGTTACTAAGGGCGGCGAACGAGCCGGCGCGGGCACGGCGCACTAGCTGCAAGTTGCACCTGGTTAATCAGTACAGCGTAACGTGATCGCCTTTTGTCGGATTTCAATCAAAGGTACCTGGGACAAATATGCCGGCAGATACAGCTCCGCTCAAATTCCAAGAAAAACTCGGTTACGGCCTTGGTGATACAGCGTCGAACTTCTTCTTCCAGGTATTTAATCTCTTTTTGCTGTATTACTACACGGACGTATTCGGCCTGGCGCCCGCGGTTGTGGGCACCATGTTCCTTACCTCCTTTGGGCGGCAATACCTTACGGGCTTTGCGGTTACGCGATGTTTGTTTCGCCGGATTTTTCGGCCACCGGCAAGCTGATCTACGCCTATGCAACCTATACGTTGATGATGTTGGCCTATACGGCAATCAATGTGCCGTACTCGGCATTGATGGGCGTGATTTCTCCTTTGTCTATCGAGCGCACCAAAGTCGCAAGTTACCGTTTCATTTGCGCCTTTTCGGCCGGTTGGCTGATAGCTACGTTCGTCACTCCGCTCAAGAATCTTCTGGGTGGCGGCAGTGAGGAAACCGGATTTCGTCTGACCATGATGATATTCGCAATTATTTCCATACTGCTGTTCTGGACGAGTTTTGCGACAACCAGGGAACGGGTGCATCCAGAGCAGACGAGATCCGATATCAGGTCTGACTTTCGCGCTTTACTCGGTAACGGCCCATGGATCGCACTGTTTTTCTCGGGTGTTTTCGCCCTTACAAATGTCGCGATGCGCGCCGGGTCGACGGTTTTCTACTTCAAATACTACGTTGGCGACGATGGAACGCCGATTCTTCTTATCTTCGATAAGACCGCAGTATTTTTGTCGCTGAGTACGTTTGCGATGATTGGGGGGGTCATGATGACCCAGTATCTGTGCAGACGATACGATAAGCGCCACCTGATGATTGCCCTGACATTGGGGAACGCGGTCGCCATGTCTGCGTTCTACTTCATCCCGCCCGATCAGTATTGGCTGATGGTCGCAATAGGATCGCTAGGTAATTTCATTGTCGGCCCCACGCCCGCCCTCGTGTGGTCAATGTACGCTGATTGTGCCGACTACGGCGAATGGAAAACAGGACGGCGTACTACGGGGCTGATTTTCTCCGGTGCACAGTTTGCGCAAAAACTCGGCCTCGCCGTTGGTGCCGGATTATCGGGCTACGTCCTGTTTCTGTTTGGTTTCGTTTCCAACCAGGCACAGAGCGATGGGTCGCTCGCTGGTATACGACTGATGTTCAGTATTTTCCCGGCCGTACTGGCCGTACTGAGCGCGGTTGCTATAGTTTTTTATCGACTCAGCAGCCATAGAGTAAGTCAACTCGAGCATGAGCTGGCCGAACGGCGTTGATCGCAGTGGCCTTTCCATAAATCCGATTCAGCCGTAATTGGATAGGCAGATATGAAATAATTGTTTAATGAGAGGGAGCCTGCCTCTACTGCTGGGCGCATCAGCGCTATTGTTACTGACCGTCGCGCTTGCGGGTCCTCGCGAATACCTGTTTCAGGATCAACGTATATGTGATGGGGATGAAGTTTTCTGCTTCCGCGGGACGCTGTCATACCATTCCAATCCGCGTCTCCTACGCTTGCGCGCGCGCGTCCAAAAGGCGCCTGGCCCGGGTTTGCTGCGGATCAGGCTGGCAGGGGCTAACGTCCAGGGTCATCGCCGTGTTGCGCCATTCGAGGTCCGGGTGCGCGGACACAACAGCGAGATCATCAATCACAAGATGATTCCAGATTATCCGGACACCTACGGTTGGGTGGTCGAGCGAGTGGAGTTCGTTGCCGACGAGGCGTATTTCCAACACTGAGTGCAGACTGGAGGGAATAAATGGCATTAGGACATTGCAATTGTGGCGCAATCAGCTTCGAGATCAGCGCCGACATTTCGGAGGTGGTGGTTTGCCACTGCTCGATCTGTCGACGATCTACAGGCAGCAATGGTATCGCGGTTGTTGTCGTTGATGGCACTGAATTTCAGTGGAAGAGCGGGGAAGAGCTAATCGCTTCGTGGAAGAAGCCCAACACAGATTGGCAAACGTGGTTTTGCCGAATATGTGGTTCTCCGATGCCAGGTAACAATGATGAGTCACGGATGTTTGTGCCGGCTGGGCTGATTACACACGGAGGTAATTCTCTGACAGTGAAACACCACATCTGGGTTGATTCAAAGGCTTTTTGGGATGAGATCGGCGACGCAGGTCGTCAGCACCGTGAAGCGTTCGAGGGATAATCTGAGTGAGGTGGCGTTTTCCAACAGCACGAATGTTCGCTTAACGCCCGGAAAGAATAATAAGACTGCTGGACTCGTGCGAGGCAGCCAATTGAAGCAGCCGTTGAGGTAATATCGAGCAACAAGTCCGCTTGTGACCCGAAGCGGTCTTTGCCAATTTTCAACACCCACCAATTTCTGAAGGAAGCCGAACGATTGAGATCGCACTGGTTATTGCCGTTGGATTGATGGGTGGGATAGCAGTCGGCACGCAAGCGCCAATCGCCGGGGCGATGGGACAACGAATTGGCGGCGCTTCCAGTAGCCTAATTGTGCATCTGGGCGGAGCCTTGGCATCGCTGGCTCTGCTTATTGCTCGCAAGGGAGAACTGATTCATGAGTGGCGCAGTCTGCCGTGGTACATGCTCGGGTGCGGCGCGCTCGGTCTCGTGCTTTATTTGTCGTTAACTCACACGTTACCCAAGGTTGGCGCGACCACGGCAATTACGTTATTGATTGTTGGTCAGCTCCTTGCTGGATTGGTCATAGATCATTTTGGCGCATTCGGTATAACGACGCGTGCTGTTGACGCAAGCAGGGTTGGGGCAGTTTTGCTTCTCCTCGCCGGGGCTTATCTGATGGTGCGGTGAGCATGACGGTCCGCTACTGGCCGTTTTCTGCCTAAAGCGCGGCATTGATTTCGCTTATGTTCACGTCTGCTCGCGCGAAGCAGACATTGCGCTGCTAGATGATCTAAGGTCGGCTACTGACCCAAATCGGACGTTCGGTTTATGGCTAAATGTACATTCATGGGCAACAAGGAGTGGTGCCCGACCTCTGGATTCTCATGACGTCCAGAAAACTGCTTTGGTTGATTCCGCTGGTGCTATACCTCGCGTTTGTGTACTGGTACACCAATACCGGTGGGCCCCTCAAACCTGAGGAAATTCGATCCTTCACTCAGAAGGCGACTGAGGCCGGATTCCAATCGGACTGGATTGAACCCATTCATGCGTTCATGTCGTCGGATACAGGCCGACAATTCTTCATGGTTAATGCTATTGACCTCAATGAAGATCCACCTGACGTCGAAGGTGCCGACCCTGGTGAAACCGCTATGCAGCTCCTCGGTCGTTACATGAAATACATGTATCCGGCAATGTTTCGCCGTGCCAGTCATCCAGTGTTTCTTGCGTCAGCGGTTAATACGTCGCTTGATCTGGTTGGTATTGAAGGCGCTGAAGAATGGAATCTGGTTGTTGTGATGCGATATCGCAGTCGAAGGGACCTTCTTGAGATCGTGACAAATCCAGAGTTCTTGGACAGGCATAACTTCAAGATTGCAGCATTGACGAAGACTATCGCCTACCCGACCGAAAGCGAGATCTACATGTCGGATCCTCGATTCCTCCTGGCATTGATTTTGGTGGCACTGTTAGCTTTGATCGACATTGTGGTCGTTGGCCGAAGGCACTTGAAGGTTGGGGGCGGTTGATAAACGCGTTCCAGAAAGTCCACCGTGCGCTCAATAGCCGACATTCACCTGGAATCGTTTTGACCAGCTGCTACCGGCCCAAAGCGGACTTGCTCAATCAGGCCCGAATTTCCCGAACGTGGATATGCGCTAACTGGCTACGTGTTTGTCCGAATCGCTAATGCAAGCCAAACAGATGCAGACTCATCGCATGCTCAAGGACTTCGGGCCATTTCTTTACATGGCGGATGGGCCAACCGTATCGTTCTATGGTTTTCCGTACCCGACCCGCATGGCCGTGGCGCGCCTCTCAGACGGAAGCGCCTGGGTTTGGTCGCCGGTCGCATTAACAGACGACCTAGTCGCCTTTATGAACACGTTTGAATCTGTACGCCACATCGTCTCGCCAAATAAGATACATCATCTCTTTCTGGCCCAATGGCATGACCAATGGC
>JAOTYM010000273.1 GCA_029861845.1 Gammaproteobacteria bacterium
TCTGCAGTCCGAGGGCTGGCTCGCGGCTGGCGAGATTTGCCGACGCCAGGCCGCTGCCGCCGTGCCAGAGTTCAACACCGGCAAGCGCACTGTGCGTGTGCACCTGCTCCACCATGAGCGCATGGACCTTAATATCTTCCGCATCCCAGAGGGTCACGTAAGGATATGGTAGGTCATCGGAGCTCGGATGGATTGAACAATACTCGGTGTTGACGACACCCCAGCCCCCCTCTGCCTTGACCGCACGCATCGCCGCCAACGTTTGCGGAAGTACGTAACCCATGCCGCTGCAATGAGGCACCTGATAGAACCGGTTCTTCGAGGTGACCGGGCCGATCTGCACCGGCTCGAACAGCACGTCATAACGCGGGTCTCGGGGCATGATGTGTCTCTGCGGTTTTTTATGGACCTGCAAATTCACGGCCCTGAAGAAGAACTGGCAAAGTTGCGCGAACCATTAAAGGATTTCAGTCCGAACTACTGGGTACTGGAGTACGGCTTTCGTAACTATGTTGTGCCGTTGTCATCCCGCGAAGGGGATTTGCATTCGGTTAGGGTCGGCTACTTTACTTCGCGGTCTGCCAGGCGTTCAAAGCCTGTCGCGCACCGCTTCTTGCCTCGGCCAAAGGCACGTCGTCTGACGCGGTCCTCGCACTCAGCTCGATCACATAGCCGTTCGGATCTCTGAAGTAGATGGAGTGGATGAAACCGTGATCGGCGATACCTCTCGTATCTATGCCCTGCGCCTTACCCCGGGCAAACATGTTATGCAATGTCTCGTCATCGACCTCAAGCGCGATGTGTAGGTCATAGTCGTGCTGATCCTTAAAGTCGAAGGGGTAACCGGGCGCTTCGAAAAATGCCAGAAACGATCCGTCACCCATCTGGTAGAAGGAGTGCAACACACTGGTCTTGCGGCCCGTTTTGGTTTCCGCAATTTCAAAGGCGTTCACAAGGGGTAGACCTAGGAACTCCTCATAGAATTGCCGGGTCTCTTCGGAGTCGCGACAGCGGTAAGCGCTATGGTGAAGACCTTTGATCATCGCAGTGTCCTCCGTACTAGAGAGTCGCCTCGACATCGTCGTTTAGATTCAAGCGAAGTAGTCGCCGAAATCGATATTGGCACCTTCGCAGAACGTCTGCAATGGGTCCAGACTGTGAGTAACTCGATTTACTGTCCTTTGTGTCGCCATTGGGAGCGTATGCTGACTCTTTAATTAACAATTTCGTATGAACAGTGACCGCCCGGATGGCGACCGAAGATCTTGTCAGCGAGTGATAGGTAGAATCGAGGGCTTATGAGCTGATTGCTTCCATTTCTGCGGTCTGCGGCGAATCCGCTCGTCTCTCAACGTCTCTGCAGACGCTGAATTTCTGCAACCCAGGGCCGCGCTACTCAGCCGCCTGTTGCGCCCCGCCCTTGTCCTCGAAGAGCACGTAAAACTTGCGCACGGTCTCAGGCATGTGCCAGGTGCACTTCAGGCCTTTTGGTATGACGAAGCATTCGCCGGCTTTGAATGTCTCGGCGCGACCATGGGCATCGGTAATAACGACCTTGCCGCTCAAGATGTAACAAAATTCATCAACCGGATAACTGTCGATTTGTGATGTGTACGGCGTGCATTCCCAAACGCCAGCCGTGAGTTGACCGGTGTGGTTACTAAAGTAGTTGTAACCTATTTCGACCGGATCGCCCTCGATAAGCTTTTCGGACTCAACATCCCCCGAAGCGGGGTAAGGCCACTGCCAGGAGGTGAGACCCGTATCCTCAGGGCCATCTTTGTTCAAACGGACGATGGTGTTTTTGGCCATGTTCTTGCTCCCTAGTTAAGCGATTTCGAACTCAGACAGACGGTCCGCCGATTATGCACCTATGTGGCCATGGTGATGCTTTGACCCGGTTGATCCTCGGGTGGTATCCACGGTTTAGTTTGGCGACCAATCGTCATGCAGCCCACCCCTAAACCGATGGCTCCAGCGCGATGTGCTCGCGACGGAAAGGCATATCCGGATCGACCGGTGGT
>JAOTYM010000148.1 GCA_029861845.1 Gammaproteobacteria bacterium
CTTTTTGGGCCATCTCATACTGCCTCCTGTTAGCTCAATCCGCATGGTCGCAATACGGAGAGACACCAGTCAATCTAAAACTTCTGTCGGTTTCTACAATTTTTCTGAATCTCCTACTCTGTGGCGATTGAACTGCAGATGCTTTAAGGTTGACGCGACCGTCGTGGAGTCCAGCACACAGCGCGTGATGGCCCCATACATCATCGCCCGACTTCGTCAGCCGAGCTCTGACGACCTGTTCGTGGGAGGCGAGTTGCGTCGAAAGGTCGGCGGACCCGCGCGCCCTTGGCTCGACCCGCGGCCCTTACAGCCAGCCGTTGACCTTCTCCAACGTCGCCGGGTCCACCGCCACACCCTTGCGCTCGGCGCGCCGGCGCGCCGCCCTGCGGCCATCGCCGGGGACCCGTACGCCTTTCTGCTCGCGCATCTCCTCGACCAACACGGCGAGGCGTTCGGCGAACAGACCGCCCGAGGTCACCCCAGGGTCAACAGCGAGGAAGAACTGGCCGGTCTTCGGAGGTCCGCCCATCGTGCCCGAGAACGGGCTGGCGTTGACGCTCAACGTGGCACCGGTCATCGCCGCCGCCATGATCTCAACCATCAACGCAACGCCGACTCCCTTATAACCACCGCTGGGGGCCATCGAACCTTTGAGCGCGATCTCGGGATCGGTGGTCGGGTGACCGTCGGGGTCGAGTGCCCATTCTGGCGGGATAAGCAAGCCCTCGCGGGCGTGCTTCATGATCTCGCTCTTGGCGATCACACTGGCGCTCTGGTCGATCAGCACCGCTGCGCCGCCGGCGCCGTCGGGCGCCGCCAGCGAGAACGGGTTGGTGCCGACGACCGCCCGTCGCCCGCCGACCGGCGCGATCGAGGCCGGCGCGTTGGTGAAACCGATCGCCAGCAGGCCTTCCACTGCCAGGCGCCAGGTGTGATAGCCGAGCACGCCGCAATTGTAGGAATTTCGCACCGCCAGCGCCGCCACACCTTGGTCGCGCGCGGTAGGGATCAGCGCCTCGAAGCCGAGGTCGATCGCCGCGTGGGCGAACCCGGTGACTGCGTCGACCGCCACGACCGACGGCGCCGGGCGCGACAGCGACGGCTGCGCCAGACCGTCGACTTTGCCGCAGCGGACATGCTCGCAATAGATCGGGACGTAGGCGAGACCATGACTGACGATGCCGTCGGCCTCGGTCGCCGCCGTCGCGCGCGCCACCGGCCGGGCATTGGCGTCGGAGGTCCCCGCCGCGACCAGCGCGCGGTAGGCGAGATCTTCGATCTCGTCGAGGGTCATGATCGGCACTTCGGTCATCGGATGTCCTTTCTCGTCAGTCGTTATCGCTCAGCCCGACCACGACGTGCCGCTTTGCCCCAGTCGCCGGGGCAAAGTTGCGGTACGCGAAACGGGGCCGCAGGTTGTCAGTGTCCAACAGATGCGAACGTTTCAAATCTGAGCTCTGCCTTACGCTGATTGGACTGTTCCTCACAACCATCTCACCGATTGATTATATTGCGCTCTTACCCCTCTTACATACTTTGTAAGGCAACGATAGATACAATGGCGTAATTGGTTTCCATCCATCTAGTATTTGACCAATAACACATTTGCAATGCGAGATGACACGCGCAGGCTCCGCCGTTCGACGATTACTGTCGCATGTTTTGTAGGCGCAATCTGGCTGATTTGGCTAACCGACTTTGTTCTCAATTTGGAGTTACGACAATTCGGTGTTTATCCCCGCGAGCCAGATGGTCTTATTGGCATATTGGTTGCCCCGCTGATACATGGCTCATTCAAGCATGTGTTCAGCAATACCTTGCCTACATTGATCCTGGGTACTGCCTTTCTATACGCCTACCCCAGATCCGCCAAGCTCGGTATCCCTGTCATTTACGTTGGATCCGGACTGGGCGTTTGGTTGTTCGCTCGCAGCAGCTATCACATCGGCGCCAGCGGGCTTAACTATGGCATGATGTTTTTTCTGTTCGTTGTCGGCATCCTGCGGCGCGATCGACCATCAATCGCCGTTTCCCTAATCGTATTTTTTCTTTACGGTAGCATGATCTGGGGCATATTCCCCGGGCAACCGGGCATTTCGTTTGAATCGCACCTTTTTGGTGCTGCCATGGGGATATTTCTCGCCATAGTGCTCCGCAAACTGGATCCGCTGCGACCGGCGAAGCGGTACGACTGGGAAGACGAGCCCGAGGATATGGAAGATCCTATTATCGGCAAGCAGTGGCGCCAACACGAGAATGGGGATGGGGATCGCTGATAAGAGAGACTACTCTCCGCGTTTACCGGTCGAATCGGCGCATATCAACGTGACTGAATCGTGACGCCTATTTCAATCGGTTTGGAACTCTGCCTATCGTTCGGTGACGAGAATATTGAATTTCACACAGGGTACCTCTGCTACTAGTCAAATCCTTCAGTTCAAAGACAAGATACCAACGTCTTTCACGGGGCTTATTCGCCTGATTGCTGATGTTTTAGCCTACACGTCTGAACGCTTCCACCAACACGCACAACATCTCGAACAGAATCGTGGCCGCGTTGAGGGCGGTAACACCGCTGGGGTCCAGTGGGGGTGACACCTCCACCACATCGCCGCCGATCAGGTTTACGGAGTGGAACTCACGAAGCAGCCGTTGCGCTTCGCGCATCGTGATTCCGCCCGCTTCCGGGGTACCGGTGCCGGGGGTGAAAACCGGATCCAAACCATCGACATCGAAAGTCAAATAAGTGGGTGCATCACCCACCAGTCGCCTTGCTTCTTGCGCCACCGCCTTCCAGCCCAGGTCATCGAACTCCTCGATGGTGATGACCCGCATACCATGATCACGGGAATAGTCGAGACCGTCAGCGAAGTTTTGCCCACCGCGAATCCCGATTTGCACCGTCCTGTCCGGGTCGATCAATCCCTCATCCGTCGCCAACCTGAAAGGCGCTCCATGATGAAACTTAGAGCCTGCAAACGCGGGCCAGGTATCAGTATGGGCGTCAATGTGGAGAAGGCCCAGCGGCGTGTTGTAACGCCGAGCCATGGCCTTGAGTATCGGGTACGTCACCGAGTGGTCACCTCCGACCGCAAGCGGCAACACCTGTGTATCCGCGATTGCTACGAAGTACCGCTCGATGTCGTCAATGGCCCGGTCCAAGCTGAAGATATCGCGAAAGCGCACGTCGCCCAGGTCGCCGACTCGAGCTAGTTCGAAAGGCCGGCACCCGGTCGCCACATTGATGGCTCGCATCAGGCTGGACTGGTTACGCACCTCCCGAGGTCCATAGCGGGCGCCGGTTCGGCATGTGAGTCCGCCGTCATACGGTACACCGATAATGCCGATGTCTACCCCGTGCAGGTTGCTCACCATCGGCGTCCGCATAAACGTTGGAACCTCGGTAAAACGCAGTGCCTGGGCCGGATTGTATGACTCGCCCAGTATGTCCTGGCGCTGGTAAAACGCACTCAGCTGGTTGTCCGACATTGCGAAACTCCTTGGTGCTGGCTCACCCGGCACCATATTAAGAAAGGCACTGTTTCGGCGGTGCAAGTTCGAGTGGGTTCACGCTCTAGGAAACCACTCGATCTCGGTACGCGAGCCACTCTACAACCGCTCGCCCCATGGTGTCCATCGCTCGCCGTTCGCGGTTAAACGATTCCAGTCTAAGGGATGATCCGACTTGCGGAGGTTTGATCGGTTTGCGGAAAGACAACAAGATGTTCCACGTCTATTCTGATACCAATGGGTTCACCAAGTTGGTGGTTATGATGACTCGGTGCATAACAAAGCAAGTGGCTACCGCTCACTAGTCTCAGTTTGTATAAAAAATCCGCACCGCGAAAACGCTTCTCCTCTACTAATGCGGTAATCGCACTGCTGTCATCATGGGGGATGTCATCGGGACGGATCAATAAGTCAACCATTTGACCGGGAACGACTGAGTTACTTAGTTTCCCAGTCATAATGCCGAATTCTGTATCCAGCGTGGTGTCATCGATTACCTTCGCCGCGATCATGCTACCTAGCCCTATGAAGTCGGCTACAAAGCGAGTCTTAGGTCTATGATAGATGTTGTAGGCGGTGTCCCATTGGGCGATATGACCTTCGTTCATCACACCCACTTCATCGGCCATAGCAAAGGCTTCATGCTGGTCGTGTGTAACCAGGATAGAGGTGACGTTTTCGCGTTTAAGAATCTTTCTAACGTCGGTAGCAACTTGCTCACGCAGCTGCGGATCTAAGCTAGAAAAAGGTTCATCGAGCAGTAAAATCTCAGGTTTTGGCGCCAGGGCCCTCGCCAAAGCAACGCGTTGCTGCTGACCGCCAGACAGTTGGTGAGGATGTTTTTTTTGATCACTCGCAAGTCCGGTCAGCTCTAAAACTTCGTACATCCTATTACGTTGTTCCTCTTCGGTAAGTTTTCTCAGACCGAACCGAATGTTTTGTTCCACACTTAAATGTGGAAACAATGCCAGATCTTGAAACAACATACCGATATGACGTTGTTCAGGAGGAAGTGTGAAACCTTTCTTACTGAAAAGTTTTCCGCGCAAATAGATTTCCCCGGCGGAAACAACTTGAAACCCTGCTATCGAACGCAACAAAGTCGTCTTACCGCAACCACTTGGACCCAAAATGGCGCCGATCTTGCCGGGTGACAGTTGCAATGTGGCGTTTTGCACGATCGCGTTTCCACGGAGCTCGGCGCTCAATTGACGAACATCTAATCTAGGTTCCATGGGGTAGAGTTGCCTTAGTGATAGATCGATTTAGGATCAAGATAGGCAGAATTCCCACTGCCACGATGATTAGTGCAGAACTCGCCGAATCTGCTAGCCGTTCATCAGAAGCCAGTTCGAAGGTACGCACCGCAAGAGTATTGAAATCGAAAGGTCTCAAAACAAGTGTGGCGGGCAATTCTTTGATTACCTCAACAAATACTAACAGTCCAGCGATTAACACTCCGCTGCGAATGAGGGGAAGATGTACCGACAGAAACCGATTTAGTGTCTTATGTCCCAACAGTTGCGCTACATCGTCAATGCTGCGATGAATTTTAGCTAGATTTGCTTCTACTGAATTTAGACCGAGCGCTAGAAACCGGACAACATGTGCAAACACCAACGCGGTGAGCGTGCCGGTAATAAGAAGACCGGTTGAGATTCCAAAGTGCATTTGTAACCAAGCATCAACGAAATTATCCAGCCAGGCAAAGGGCAGCAGCACTCCAACGGCAATCACAACTCCGGGAACGGCATAACCCATTGCACTAATGTTTACCGCATATGGAATGGCAAATTGCTTACTCACTCGCTTGGCATAGGCCAACAGTGTTGCACAGATAACAACCAATAATGCTGCAATCACAGCCAGTCTGACGGTGTTCAAAATGAGCATAAAGAATGAGCGGTCGATCACATCCGGTGCTGTCTTAATCGCCCAACTCACTAATTGGATTCCGGGAACGAAGAAACCCAACAGTATTGGTAGCGAACAAAATAGAACGGCAAAAATCGCTTCTCTGCCGCTAAGAGCGTAACTCCATACATCAGTGCCCTTCGATTGGCCTTGGAACCGTTCCGGTTGGCGGGTCCAACGTTCTATTAAGATTAATGCGAAAATGGTTAACAGCAAGATACTTGCTAGTTGTGTAGCCGCAATACGATCTCCAAAACCAAACCAGGTGCGAAATATCCCTGTGGTAAATGTCGGAATGCCGAAATATTGCACGGTCCCATAGTCAGCGAGCGTTTCCATTATTACCAGTGTCAGACCTGCAACAATTGCAGGTCGAGCAAGTGGAAAAGCGATTAACAAAAATGTCTCTCTAAGGCCCATGCCTAGAGAATGGCTCGCTTCTCGTAAGCTTGCGGATTGTTCGGCAAAAGCGGTTCTTGCTAGCAGATACACATAGGGATATAGAACCAAGGAAAACATAACGATGGCACCACTAATAGAACGAACTTCCGGAAACCAATAATCGCCATATTGCCAATCAAATAGAGTTCGCAGATAGGTTTGTAACGGACCCGCAAAATCCAGTAAACCGGTATAGGTATAGGCGATGATGTAAGGAGGGAAAGCGAGCGGCAGCAATAATGCCCAGCTAAATAACTTTCGGCCCGGAAACTGACATACACTGCATAACCAAGCGGTTGGCACACCAAGCAGTAACGTACCTAGACTGACACCTAGGACCAAAACGAGGGAATTTCGTATGTACTCAGCAAGAACAGTGGATTTGAGATGCTGCCAAACTTCGCTGGCAGGGAAAAATATTGAAGAAAGAACGCTAAAGATAGGAATGCTCAAAAGTAACGCGATACATACCGCGCTGAGGAGCCATCCGACATCACTCTTTTGTGTATATAAGCGGTGAATCAGCGTCGACGGAATGCGCGCATCACTACTCATAGTCATGTGTGGTCTGGCGAACTACGCTATTTCCACTTTGCGTGATCCATCACCATCACAGCTTGCGCATTGAGCTCACCTAAGCGAGATAAGCTTAAGGTATCCGCCTTAAATTCACCCCATTCTTTGAGTAGATCACTGGGCGGTATGCCGGGCGCTACTGGGTACTCATAGTTCGTTTCTGCATACCATTGTTGCGCTGAGTCGCTTACCAAATATTCTAGTAGTGCTATAGCTTCATCTTTGTTCTTAGAGGCCGTAGTGATTCCGGCACCACTAATGTTCACGTGCGTACCGCGATCATCCTGGTTTGGCCAAAAGATTTTCACCTGCCATGCAGCTTGCTGTTCTTTCTCGTCTTTCGAGGTAAGCATTTGGCCTAAGTAGTAGGTATTGACGACAGCGATGTCACATTGTCCCGCGGCCACAGCCTTAATTTGGTCGCGGTCTCCGCCTTGTGGTGGGCGTGCAAAATTATCTGCAAAACCCGTGGCCCATTCCGTTGTCTTTTCCGTACCGTGGTGCGCAAGTAATGCAGCCACGAGTGACTGGTTGTAGATATTGTCAGAGGAACGAATACAAACTTTTTGCTTCCAGCGTGGGTCTGCCAGTGATTCGTAACTCGACAGCCGCTCTGGATCAACACGCTTAACTGCGTACACGATGGGTCGGGCACGTACGGACAAACCAAACCAATAACCTTTCGGGTCACGATATTGTTCTGGAACGGCCTTCTCCAGCGTTGGGGAGTGAACAGCCTGTAGTACGTCAGCTTCCTTGGCACGGTGGAGTCGTCCCGCATCTACGGTAATGAATATATCCGCAGGACTGTTTTTGCCCTCGCTGATTAGTCGTTGTAATAGCGCATCGGCTTTCCCGGTGACCAGATTCACGTTGATGCCAGAATCGGCCTCAAATTGCTGCAGAAGGGGCTTGATTAGGTCCTCTTTTCTGGCGGAATAGACATTGACCTCGGCTGCGTTCAATCCTGAGGCCGATAGACAGCAGACAAGACAAATGAGGTATTTCAAACAGTTAACATGAGCGTATAGCATTATTTTGATCCTCTACCGATATCATCAC
>JAOTYM010000274.1 GCA_029861845.1 Gammaproteobacteria bacterium
CTGCCGTAGGTAACTCAAAATGACCGTTGAATTTACTGCTCACAACATTCGTCTCGACAATGGAACTTTCACTAAACCCGAGGCAAAATATTCGATAGATGCTCATCCCTGGTTTATTTCTGCGAGGCGAATTTTGGAAACCATGTTTCCTGGGGATAAGAATCACCTCCGCCTTGCTGACTTGGGGTGTTTGGAAGGGGGGTACGCTGTGGAATTTGCGCGAATGGGATTTCAGGTTCTTGGGATTGAGGTGCGCGAGGTTAATATGGCAGCGTGCAACTTCGTGAAATCGAACACTAACCTACCAAACCTGGAGTTTGTAAAGGACGACGCATTGAACATCACCAAGTATGGCGTCTTCGACGTAGTATTCTGCTGCGGCCTCCTTTACCATCTAGACAAGCCTAAACACTTCCTTGAAACGCTGTCGCGCGTAACAACGAAACTCGTGATCCTGCAAACACACTTCTCAACTGCTACCATCCATACGAAATTACGATTGCCCCCATTGGTACGAAAAGCATGGAGGAAGCTCGGCGGCAGAACCGATAAGTTTAGCCTGTCAAAACTCATTGAAAACGAAGGGCTACCAGGGCAATGGTATACAGAGTTTCGTAACAATAGGTCATTTAACAAGCGAGAAACCGCTAAATGGGCTTCTTGGAACAATCCTCGATCTTTCTGGATTCAACGAGAGCACCTGATTCAGGCGATACAAGATGCTGGATTTGACCTCGTGATGGAACAATATGACAGCTTGGGGCCAAATATCGCAGAGAGTATGCTTCGAGGCTACTACCAGACAGATCAGAGGGGAACCTTTATCGGAATCAAAACTTAACGTGCCGCAGAAGACTCACTCGCTGATTAACAAAACGCGGCACCTGACGGCAATTCCGCTGCGCTCCAAAGCGGAAAGTAAGCTTGGTCGTTGAAGCGGTTGGTGGGGTACAGATCACAAGCCATGCCTGAACGTCCGCTTTCCTATGTGACATCAATCGGTCAATGCAACATCTAGACTCTCACTATAGAGAAGGAGGTGTTGCTTATGAAGTACCGAACGACAAGATACTTCACCGAGTCAGACAAAGCATTGATGTGGGATCGCTGGGAGAAAGGCGATTCTCTGCACGCCATAGCCCGGCTTTTTGACCGCAGCCACGGTGCGGTAGCGGGCGTTTTTTTCGAAGACCGGGGGCATACGACCGCCGCAACGACGACGCTCAAGACAAGCACTGACACTGGCAGAGCGCGACGAGATCTCGCGTGGTGTTGCCACTGGCCAGTCACTGCGCTGCATCGCAGCATCACTAGGGCGAGCACCTTCAACGGTCAGTCGTGAGGTCAATCGCAACGGTGGCCGTCAAGCGTACCGGGCCAACAAAGCCGAGCAAGCCGCCTGGGGTCGGGCACACCGCGCGAAGACCTGTAAACTAGCGCAGAACCGCGCGCTGGCCTTAATCGTGGCAGAGAAGCTGCAGTTGGAGTGGTCGCCTGATCAGATCGCAGGGTGGCTGAAGAGCACGTACCCGGACGACGAGAACTACCAGGTGTCACACGAGACGATCTATAAAACGCTGTTCATCCAGGCCCGAGGCGCCCTGAAAAAGGAGCTTATACAGTACCTTAGGAAGCCACGGGCGATGCGCCGATCACGCCATCACACGCAGAAGCCAAAGGACCACGGCCGGATCAGCAACACGGTGTCGATCCGGGAACGTCCGGCCGAGGTCGAGGATCGCGCCGTACCGGGTCACTGGGAGGGTGACTTGCCGTGCGGCAGCAACAACAGTCAGATCGCGACACTGGTGGAACGGCAGACACGGCTTGTCATGCTGGTCAGGGTACCGAGCAAAGATACCAAGACGGTGATCAACGCACTCATTAAGCAGGCCCACAAGTTTACCCCAAGGGCACGTGGACCGCGGGAACTCTACAAGTCATTGACCTGGGATCGCGGTAAAGAGATGGCTGATCACGAACGCTTCAGCCTGGACACCGACATCAAAGTGTTCT
>JAOTYM010000149.1 GCA_029861845.1 Gammaproteobacteria bacterium
CAGCAAGGACTCGCTGCTGACCAACATCATGGTCTATCTGGTCACCGGCACCTTCAACACGGCGTCCTGGATCTACTACGGCCGGCGCGAGGAAGGCGGGCGCCTGCTGTCGCCGGACGGCAAGCGCGTCGAGGTTCCGACGGCGGCGGCTCTATTCCCGGCCGAGCTCCTATCCTGGCCGCCCCGGTCCTACGTCGAGCGCGTCTACAACATCGCGCGCTGGACCGAGATGCCCCGCGGCGGCCACTTCGCGGCCCTGGAGCAGCCCGATCTGCTGGTCGATGACATCCGGGCGTTCGCTCGGACCTTGCGTTAGGCGGGTACTGGCACCGGCATGCTGCGCACTTCATGAAGTGATGCCAATAGACACATATTGCGTGCAGAACAACTCACGACCAAACCGCAATAACCTACATAGCGAGGCGCTCAACCGACAGGGACGTCGGAAGTTAGAGCAACGCAGGGAGCAGTTGCCGAGCCGGCGCCCCGGTCAGAATGATTGTCGCCGGAGGAGTTGCGAAAGTCGGGCTAGTGTGTCGCTCTGGGCTTATGGCCGCAAAACAATTTTCGGCGCAGCCGCCTTGCCTTCGTGAATCTCGCGAAATGCTGCTGCGCCATCGGAGAGCAGGCGTGTCTCCACCCAGTCAAGTGCGCCAAGAGCGCCACGATATAAGGCCTTAATGGCAGCACGCAGATCAACGGCACTATAGGTGTAGTTACCCAGGAAGGTGATTTCTTCGAGGGTAATCCTGCGGGTGTCGAGTCCCGGCTCGTTATCCTGTAGGCCAACATGCGAAATGACACCACCCGATTTAACGAAGCTGCACGATGCTGACCGCGTTCGACCACTGCCCACAGCATCGATAACCAGATCGAAACTGTTTTCTTCAGGCAGGTCATCGCCCAGAGGGTCATAGACGTTGCAGCAACCCAGCTCTTCTGCCGTGTGCCTTCTCAGGGGATTGGTATCGCCAAGGTAGACATCCACACAACCTTTGCCTTTCAGCATCAACGCTGCAAAGGCACCGATTGAGCCGCCGCCCAACACCAATGCCCGGCACTCAGAGAGTGGTCGGTGCAGTACTTTTTCCGCCAGATAGATCGCATGCAGTGACGTGGCTGCTGGCTCAGCAAGACTGGCGATAACAGGATCCATGTCCTGAGGCATATCAAGCAGATTGCGTTCGGGGATGGCGATGTATTGCGCAAACGCACCGGCGAGGCGCATGCCTACAAGCTCCCGTTCTGCACACAGGTTGGAACGACCCCCCTGACAATGGTCACAGGTCCCGCAGGTCATGAGCGGATTGAGCACCACACGCTTACCCTGTTGAGCGCCGTTCTGAACCACACCTACGGCTTCATGTCCGAGTATCAGCGGGGGGATTCGCCGCGCATCATGACCATGATAAGCATGCATATCAGAGCCGCAAATGCCTACTGCCTCTATCTTAACCAGTGCCTCACCGGGGCCTGGAACGGGATCCGGTTCGTCACGGTACTGCACCTCGAGGGTGTCTGTGTATACGAGAGCTTTCATGGTTTCCTCGTCTATTTCGCGGTGAAGCCCCCATCAAGATGGATAATCTGTCCGGTGATATAATTTGACGCGGGGGAAGCCAGAAATACGGTCAATCCGTCCAGATCCGACAGTGCCCCATTGCGGCCGATGGCGGTCTGGGCAGCCAACTTGTCCAGCAGTTCGGAATTCTCATACAGCGGTGCGGTCAGCTCAGTAGGAAAAAAGCCGGGCGCTATCGCGTTGCAAGTGACGCCATGTTGCGACCAGGCCTCTGCGATAGCGCGTGTCAACTGGGAGATTCCTCCCTTGGACGCGCCATATGCCAAACCGTTGGGAAAGGCTCGGCTCGATTGCAGAGAAGCGATATTTATGATCCGGCCCCAACCTTTTACCTTCATGGCTGGTATAAGTTCGCGAGCGAGAAAAAAGGGTACTGCCAGGTTGAGATTGAGTGTCGTATCCCAGCTCTCAAGCGTGATCTCTTCGGCTGGCTGGCGAAAATTGACGCCCGCAGCGTTGATCAGAATGTCGATCGACCCAAAAGGTAACGACGTACGCTTTGATATCTCGGGAAGCTGACTGCGATCGCCAAGGTCCGCGGGATGGGCTACCGCCCTCCCCCCTACAGCCTCAATCTCGGCCACGGCCTCCTGCAGTTGGGCCTTACGGCGACCGAGCAGCACCACGGCCGCACCCGCCTGCGCCAGCGCCAAAGCCTGGCGGCGGCCGATGCCAGAGGTCCCACCGGTCACCAAGGCAACCTTGCCCGTGAGGCTGAAATCTGCCATCACTCCATCGATTCGGGCTGCAGACTGAAGGAGTCATTTGGAAAATACTTGAACAGGCGATCGTCACCAGTACGCGCATGCGCTTCCATACCTTCGAGGCGCGAGATTCGCGCTGCCGCTGAAGCCACTTCGCGGTTTGCCTCCCGGCTCATACGCTGGGTGGTAACGGTTTTGATGAACTTTCCCACTGACAGACCGCCGGTGTAACGGCCCGCGCCTTTAGTCGGCAGTATGTGATTGGTACCTGAGCACTTATCACCGAAAGCAACCGTGGTCTCTTCACCGACAAACAGTGACCCATAGTTGCGCAGGCGATTAAACCACCAGTCCAGGTCGTCTGCCTGCACCTCAAGATGCTCCGCAGCGTAACGGTCGCTTACCATTGCGGCTTCTTCCCGGTCGGAGCAGAGTACCACTTCACCATAATCGCACCAGGAGGCTTCTGCCGCAGTGCGTGCGGTATCCGGTAGTTTGGTGATGAAATCCGGTACCAGTTCCATCACCTTCTTACCCAGCTCCCGGTCCGTGGTGATCAGCCAGCAGGGAGAATCCAGCCCATGCTCGGCCTGACCAACCAGATCACTGGCTACGATAGCTGGGTCGGCGGAGCTATCCGCGATAATTGCAATCTCTGTGGGACCGGCAAACAAATCGATACCAACCCGACCGAACAGCATGCGTTTAGCTTCGGCAACAAAACGATTCCCTGGACCGACGAGGATATCCGCTGCATGACCAGTGAACAGACCGAAGGCCATGGCGGCGATACCCTGTACACCACCCAGCGCAAGGATGGTGTCTGCGCCACAGAGATTGGCGGTGTATATAATCGCAGGATTCACACCTGCCCCCGGCTTTGGAGGCGAACAGGCGATCACATGTTCCACCCCCGCCGCTTTGGCAGTGGCCACTGACATTATCGCAGATGCCACGTGCGAATAGCGCCCACCGGGGACATAACACCCAGCTGTTGCGACGGGTATCTGCTTCTGACTGGCAAATAAACCGGGAGAGAGTTCCACTTCAAAGTCGATCAGTGCTTCCCGTTGCTTCGCAGCGAAACCACTTACCCGATCGTAGGCGAATTGAATGTCGTCTTTCACCTGCTGGGGTACTCTAGCGGTGGCTGCGGCGATCTCTTCCGGTGTGACCACGATATTGCCGGTGTAATTATCCAGCTTTTCTGCATACTCCCGTGCTTTCTCTTCACCGCCGACTTCAATCGCTGAGAGCATCTCGGATACGATCTTACGGGTGTCGTCCTCACCGCTGGATGCGGTTTTCTCTGCTTTTTTCAAGTATTCAATAGCCATAATAAATCTGTCTCTCGAAATCGTTAGCGGAAAGGCTGCTTACTGTTATTCCAGCGCCCAGAGCGAAAGCTGCGGTACAAAGGCGAGTAACAGCACCACACAAAGCATGGCAAGGACATAGGGCACTGCTTTGCCTGCCACCTTAAGGATTGGAGTGCCTGTCAACCCGGAAACCACGAACAGGTTCAACCCGAGCGGCGGCGTGATGAAACCAACCCCAAGGGATGTCACCATCATGATACAGAAGTGAATCTCATTCATGCCGATCTCCTGTGCCAGCGGAAGCAAGATCGGCGCAAGAATTACAATGTTTGGCGTTGTCTCCATAACGCAGCCTGCGACAATCAGGATGAAGATCATCATCAGGACAATGACTGTTTCGCTGTCAGTCATCGAGGTCATCGCGTGTGCAAACCCCTGCGGGACCTCGAGAGCAGCCAGGGTCTGCGCCAGAGGCAATGAGAATGCAATAATCGGTACAATGACCCCGTTTACCTTGGCCGAGCTCGCCAACATCTTGGGAAAGTCGGCAAGCGTAATGGTACGCTGCAAGAGGCCGATGATGATTGTCGTCACCACCGCCACCGCCGCAGCTTCTGTTGGGGTAAAGATACCGCTGTAGATTCCGCCGAGGATTATGAACGGCACGATCAGTGCATAACGGCCGTCGTAAATAGCTTTCCGGAGCCGCTTGAACGAGAAACCCTGATCCGCATTCTCATAGCCCTTTATCCGGTTCATGATGATATTGGTAATCATGATAGTCAGCATGACCAGAAGGCCCGGAATCATCGCGGCGAGAAACAGTGTCGACGCGGATATCCCTAGGATCAGGCCGATAATGATGTAGGCAATCGAAGGCGGTATCAGAATCCCGGTACACGCGCCGGCGGCGACCAGCGCACAGGCATAGGGCCTTGGATAACCCTGCTCGACCAGCCGGTCGATGGTCATACGGCCAACACCTGCGGCGCCTGCGGCATCGGAACCGGAGATGCAGGCAAAAAAACCGCACACCAGAACCGTAGCGGTGCCGAAACCGGAGCGAAATCCGCCCGCCAGCGCTTCGGCCACGTCCAGGAGTTTCTGCGAAAGTCCCGTTCGCACCAGCACATCACCGGTAAGGATGAACAGCGGTACGGCGATCAGCGCAAAGGCGTCGATCCCATCGAACAACGCCTCACCGAGCAATGAAAGCGGCAACACACCGGAGAGGTAGAGCATGGCGACGGATGTCACGCCCAGCACCGCCCATATCGGCACAGCGAGCACGATCAGAATGAGGGCTAAGAGAAGTGGAAGCCAGAACTCCCAACCCAATACCAGCTCAAAGGCATCTTGTTGATAGAGTTCCATTAGTCAAATAACCTGTGGCCTTCGAATACGGTACGTCCTCCACGCATGTCACCCCAGTCACGCCAGATAGACTGTATTAAGCGAATACAAGTGAGCGTGAACCCAAAAGGTACCGCCGCCAGAAACCAGGCCTGGGCGATACGCAGACCGTGAGTTACCGAACCGAATTTTATCGATGTCATCAACGTTTCAAATGAATAAAACAGGGCAAGCAACGCCACAGCCAGCATCACGAAATCCCCGAGGAGATAGACAAACGCTTTGCCGCGCGGCGAGAGATAATGCAACAGCACATCGATACGGATATGCGCGCGCTCGCTTACTGCAGCCGAAACACCGACCCAGACGAGATAGATAAATGCGTAGCGTGCTATCTCTTCACCCCAAATCGATGAATAGGCAAGACCGAAACGACGTAGCACTTCGATGGCGATGGTCATCACGATCATGGTGTAGAAAACCAACAGCAACCAGCGCTCGCCGTTCTGGTTGATCTGTTTCAATATCCGTCGCACAACGTTACCTCCCATCTATCAATACTGAAAAGATGTTGCGGGGCCACCCCCGGGAGGGTGGCCCACCCGGCTGCCCTTTAGGCGTCGTTGACGTAGTAACGCCCTTGTGTGTTTGCCGCCTCGAGTAACTTATCGAATGTTGCGATGGACCCTGCCAGATCCTTCTTGTAAGAGTCCCATTCAGCGTTCTGATGGCCACCCTTCTGTACCCACTGCTCAAGTTCATCTGCCGTGGGCGTATAGAACTGAACACCCGATTTGCTCATCTCAGCCATGGCATAGGCACGCGCTGCCGGCACCTTCGACAGGTTCTGATGTGAAGTGACCTCACTCGCGAATTCGATGCCTTCGCGTACTTCAAGCGGAAGCCCTTTGAACCATTCCAGGTTGCACGAGTAGACCTGCGAATCGGGGACTGCACGGGTAAATGTCACCCAGGAGAGAATGTCCTTGAAGCCGAACACGTGCAGCGCACCTACGGCCGGATCGAGGGCATCTGCAACCCCCTGCTTGATAGCCGACGGTGTTTCGCCCCAGGCTACCGGGGTGGGATTGGCGCCAATGGTGCGATAATACTGTTGCAGCATCTTGGAGCCGGGCACCCGGAACTTGATGCCGGAAAGATCATCCGGTGTCTTGATCGGGCCATCGCCGCCCTTGCGAAGGGCCACGACACGCGGATCGATTACCACGTACCAGAGTGGTTTGAAGCCTTTGGCTTCAACTTTGGTATGGACCTCTCGGCGCCATGTATCGGACCTAACCAAGTTAGTGAACTTTTGGTTCGCACCGCAAAAATACGGGAGGTTGATCAGGTCTACGGTCGGTGCAAAAGGTGCAAAATTGGAAAGCGAGTGCTGGGCGGCCTGGATGGTGCCCTGCTGCACCTTTTGCGCCAACGCACCACCGGCACCCAGCTGGCCGCCCGGCGCCAGCTTCACATAGACCTGACCATTCGTCATGTTCTGGACATTCTCTTTAAAATCCAGCTGCATGATGGGATAGCTGCGCGATGCACCCAATACATAGGCGGTAGCGGCTGTCATCTTGTACTTGGCAGCCTTTTGCCGCGCCTTTTCCTCCTTGGCAGTGGCGGCAGCTGCCTCTTTGCTGTGAAGCAAACTGCCCGCTGCTCCCGCTACCACTGCGGCGGTGAAGCCATATCTTCCGGAAAGCGCCAGAAATTCACGGCGCTCAAGGGATTCGGGTCTTTCAGAATTGCGTTTCACTAGATATCCTCCTCTGCGTTATTGGCAGACTTTGTTTTTACATCAGATTTTTGCGATTCCAGCCGCAGCACCACGATCACAAAACAAATTACAGCAGCAAGTAGAATCACAAATTCCCCTACATCACCGATTGTTAGAATCGGCTCCATATCGAATAGCAGGGCCGCCTTGCCCAAGAATATGTTGAGAAGAAACAATCCAAACAGTACACCGGCACTGACTAGATACCAGATGTCAGCCCTATTTTTCATGATTCCTCCGGTTCATTGAAAATATATAATCGTTTCAATAGCGTCTCAGATGAGTCCAGCTGCGCATGGTTTTCCGTTTGCTGCTCTACGCGCTCTCATAAAGCCTCGTCAGAACAAACTCTCGATGCCCCATCGCCTCTGCTGAAGTCAGACGCCCATTGACGGTTCGAAACATTGAGCCCAGCAGCGCATCACCTGCCTCATCCGGGGTCATCTCCTTGCGCAGCAGACCGGAAACATCAACGTCGACGTGCTCGCTCATCGTGCGAACAGTGCGCGGGTTAGCGCAGATCTTAATTACGGGAATAATCGGGTTTCCGATGATGTTTCCCTGTCCGGTGGGAAACAGATGCACCACATAACCCGCTGCTGCAGCCAAAGTCACCATCTCGGCGGCAGCGGATGAGGAATCCATGAACCAGAGACCTGGACCAGTCGGTGTCTCGGCTTTATCAAGTACACCGTCCACCAGACATTCCTTACCGATCTTCT
>JAOTYM010000150.1 GCA_029861845.1 Gammaproteobacteria bacterium
TCATGACGATAGTGATAAAGTTCACGGACCGTGTCGGGTGCGTCATTTGGTGAGCGCATATCGCCGAAAACGCTACTAACGAGCGTTGCGGTCCGACCCCCCCGCGCCAGTAGTAGGTTTGCCCCGCTTCGGTCTTTAATTCGGTTGCTTTTTCTGTGGCCTTACCCAAATTGATCAGGAAGCATGGCGTTGCTATAAAAGGATAGAGAAACACGTAGCTCTCGCCTACTTTGAGGTCCGTGTACTTAACCGGACGACCCCAATCGTTCACCAGTTTTACACGATTGAATCGATGGAGCGTGCCATCGCCTTGCGCAAGCAACTTCGGGCTCGCGCTGATCATTGCAATAGCTGAAGCACATAGCTTAACGAAGCCTCGGCGGCCTAGTTTGGAATCGTCGCCCATACGTTCCGCCTCCTTCTTGTCAGCCAACTGCAATCATACCACGCGTTTTGAAACAACTTCATCCGATACGTCCATGATAGGTATTAGTGGCGCCTACCTATACTTTGCCACTGCCAGTAGCGCTTGTATCATAGCGAGAATGCGCTGCTTCCAATTGATGTTGTTGGCGGGGATTCTATTTGCCGACTCTGATCTGGCTCGCGCCCAAGCCGCGGCCACGCGGGTGTTCGTTGATTCTGCCGGACGCCACGTGCTCGTGCCCAAAAACATTAAGCGTGTATATGCGGCCGGCCCGCCGGCATCCATAATCGTCTATACATTGGCACCCGAGAAGTTGATCGGTTGGAACCGTCGCCTGCGTCCGGCCGAGAAAACCTTTATGCCAACACGCTACGCAAGGTTGCCTGTACTGGGACGTCTAACTGGTCGCGGTAACACTGCCAATGTCGAGATTGTGCTAAAGGCCAATCCAGACATTATCCTGGACTATGGATCGATCTCTAAGACGTACAAATCATTAGCCGACCGCGTACAACAACAGACCGGTATTCCGTATCTCCTCATCGACGGATCGTTTAATAACACGGCGCGCACATATCGATTGCTCGGTGATCTACTCGACAAAGAAAGACGAGCAGAGCAGCTAGCAGACTATACAGAACGCGTGCTAGCGAACGTAACAGATTTACTGGAAACAATACCGCCTAACCGCCGGCCTCGTGTGTACTATGGCCGACGTCGAGATGGGCTCGAAACCGGACTCGGTGGCTCGATCAACGTCGAAATTCTGGAGCTTGTGGGCGCCATCAATGTCGCGGCTAACGCTGCTAACGGTAAAGGGCTTGCGTCAGTTTCTATGGAGCAAATTCTGAAATGGAATCCCGAGGTCATACTCACACTAGAGAAGCACTTTTTTGCATCCCTAGCCAGCGATCCCTTGTGGCAAAACGTGCAGGCGGTACAAAACGGTCGCATGTATTTAGCACCAACGCTACCGTTCGGCTGGTTTGATCGTCCGCCCTCCGTCAACCGACTGATCGGTGTCAAATGGCTTGCTTCCGTGTTATACGGCGAAGATGCTAACCATAATATTCCGCGTGACGCGCGTGAATTCTATCGATTGTTTTACCATATAGACCTAAGTGACGATCAACTAAGTCAACTGATTGAACACGCCGTAGTGGGCGATGACAAAACAAGATAGGCAATCAGCATCGACGTTTACACCGGTTGGCGCCACGCTAATCGCCTGGTTCTCTGGTGTTATGCTGGTGGTCTTGTTTTTGGGTTCCTTCATGGTGGGGAAGTTCGATATTTCGCTCGCCCAGTTGGTTTCTGTCATTTATGCTTGGGTCAGCGGGGGCTCACACAACCTTCCACCGGTGGTTGATACGGTGATCTTTCAAATCCGCCTGCCACGGGTGATGGCCGCTCTGTTAGTTGGCGCCGCATTAGCTGCGGCCGGCGCAACCTATCAGGGAATGTTTCGTAATCCGCTGGTGTCGCCCGATATTCTCGGCGTCTCAGCCGGGGCTGGCCTAGGTGCTGTGCTCGGTATTTTTCTCTCGCTGCCAGTTGTTGGCGTGCAATTGCTGGCGTTTGTGTTTGGATTAGGCACTGTCTTTCTTGTTTATGTGATTAGTCGGACGGTACGCGGCCATGATCCACTTCTGGTACTGGTGTTGGCGGGTGTCGTGATGGGCGCCCTCGCGGGTGCTTGCATTTCCCTGCTCAAGGTTTTAGCCGATCCATACGATCAACTACCCGCGATTACATTTTGGCTTCTAGGAAGCCTAACGGCAGTGAATCTCCACGACGTAGCTTCCATCCTGCCACTGATCTTGCTCGGCCTTGTTCCACTCTACCTCTTACGATGGCGCATGAACCTGATGTCACTGGGTGACGAAGAAGCACAAGCCCTTGGCATCGATGCCGTAAAGATGCGCATCGTGTTTATCTGTGCTGCTACTTTGATTACCGCCGCCGCTGTCTCTATTAGCGGCATTATCGGATGGGTCGGGCTAATGATGCCACACATAGCCCGGATGCTTGTTGGCCCCAGCTTTGCGCGCCTACTGCCGGTTTCGATTATGCTCGGAGGCGGCTATCTCTTGGCCGTCGACGACTTAGCGAGAGTCATGGCCGACATCGAGGTCCCTCTGGGAATTCTCACTGCATTCCTGGGTGCACCTTTCTTTCTTTGGCTGTTAGCGACAACGCGCCGAGGCTGGCAATGAAACTAGCGATTCATAGACTTGGGTTCGGATACCCGTCTAAAGCCGTCGGCCGCGACGCTAGCTTGGCATTGGAAGCAGGCGAAGTACTTTGTCTATTGGGACCAAACGGGAGCGGCAAAACAACGCTATTCAAGACTATCCTCGGTTTGTTGCCACCCCAGGGCGGTACCGTGAGCCTAGCCGAAAACGATATTGCTAACTGGTCACGTCGACAGGTAGCCCAAGTGATGGGGTATGTGCCACAAGCACATGCCGCTTACTTTCCCTTTACGGTGATTGAAACTGTATTGATGGGACGTACGGCGCATATGAATCTGTTCGCCAGCCCTTCGAAGCATGACCTGGCGGTAGCGGAGCAGGCGCTTGCAATCCTGGGTATCAGCCACCTACGGGATGTGATCTACACGCGCACCAGCGGTGGTGAACGTCAACTCGCATTGATTGCACGTGCCCTTGCCCAAGAGCCTCGAATCCTAGTGATGGACGAACCCACGGCGAGTCTAGATTTCGGCAATCAAATGTTAGTACTTGATCAGATCAGGGCTTTAGCTAAAACGGGTATCGGCATCATCCTGTCCACACACGATCCCGATCATGCTTTTCTGTGCGCCAATCGTGTGGCCATGCTGCACCAGGGCACCCTGGTGCGCCTCGGATCACCGAATGAAACGATCACCAGTGAGAGTCTAAAATTGTTGTACGGGATTGACGTCAACGTGCTCGAAGTTGGTTCCCATGCTGGGTCGTCGGGAGGTGCCGTTCGTGTATGTGTGCCGACATTAGGGACGCGCCAGACAAGCTAAGGCTATTCAGTTCATTCATTGGATTACAACTGTTTGGTTTAAAAACTAACTACTAGGACGCCTGTTGCGTAATCTGCCTTACGTTGCAGGACCGTGCATAACTAAACCCCGCAAAAGCTCCGCACACCGTAAACCGAGAATAATGCGGCTGTTGTCCTACTAGTTCGGATAAATTTGAAGACAGTTATCAGCGTATATCTCAATCAAAGATCTATTTTTGCGAATTTTCTATGGGTGTGTAAGCTCGGTTCTTTGCTCAATTAGCAATGCTATAAGAAGGTCATCATCAATTAAGTTTGTTAAATAGTCAGGGTTTAGCGGCTTTCTCCCTGGTATGTCACCATATTTGTCGAATTGACCGACCAAATAATGGAAGTGGCCTTGTAGGCGATTAGCGTTAGCGGAAATTCTTGAAATAGTTTGATGTATATCCAACAAATTCGCGCCGATTCGTTTTCGTTTTGCCGAACTAGATAATGTTTCTTTATTGTTCAGCAGGCCAATTATCTTTATTAATATTTCGATTACTTGTAAAGACATGACATTAAGCCTGTGTGCCTAACGGGCCTGTAGAAAAAGTTGGTTTCGAAACGGCGCTTCCCTCGTCAATAGTCTAGCCAATAGGGAGTGAATTTTTGTTTGACAAATAGTTCTACGTGGAAGTTCTTGGTGTTACCACGCAGACCAAAAACTCTAGCCTATAGAAGACTACTCAACGTTATCCGATCCTAGTAGACGTTTTTCTTGAGATGCTGCGCAAGGCGAATGGAAAGAGCGACAATCGTGAAGGTAGGATTCGAACAGGCGCTTGTGGGAAATACTGATCCACCTGCCACATACACATTTTCCACCGTATGCAGGCGGCAGTCGGGGTTCACCACGGAGGAACGTGGGTTCTCTCCCATACGCGTTGCTCCCAGGTGGTGCGAAGCGTCCCGGTCAATCGGCCATATTTCCTCGTTATGCAGATTGCTCGTCAACTCCCCAAGACCGTTGCGTGCTATCTCCTCCGCCAGGGTCCGATGTAGAGCAATCAGCGAATGCCGGTCCAGCTCCGTCGTTTGAAGACGTACGACCGGAATCGGCTGATCGTACGCATCCTTCTCGTCGCCTAGAATGACCCGGTTTTCGGGGTGGGGCGCCATCTCCATGAAATTCCTGAGTCGAATGGCAGTGATTTCCGGAGTCGCGCCGTACAATCGATAATAGAGGTACTTCACCACTTGAGGCATGTTTAGGAGAATTACGCCCAACACCCTCAGCCAATCCCGCGCTGATTTGGGCCGGCTCTGAAGCTCTGAATCTTCGCCAGTCTCGGAGTAGTCCCTAATGTGAATCTCTGAGTCATCGCCAGTCTCGGAGTAGTCCCTAAGAGGGACAATCTTCTCTAGCCTGCAGGCCTTCCACATCTGGAAAAAGCGCCTGTTTCGCTTGCCGAGGAACACTAGAGCCGTTACGCCAGGGTTACCCGACCACGAGAATAGCGGCTCGAAACGAACATAGGAACTCAGACAGCCCCGCTCCTCTTGGACCGACTCCTTCAGTTTCAATCCAGCGTAACCACTATAGCCCTGATAGACACAGCCGAAATAGTAGGGCAGCTCTCGAAGGGCGTGTCTTAGCCGGATGACCCCGTAACAGTTCTTCGGGTGATTCATCAGATATCGACCGACCTGATCCTGCTCGTTGCCCAATCCGTGAGGGCAGATGTCGCGGGAGTTGAGGAGAATTCTGGCGTTCTCGATTCCTCCCGTAGCCAGGACGAAGATCCTGGACTTTAGCTGATAGCTGTGACCCTTGCTGGTCCGAACGACTCCCCAAGCGATTCGACACTTCTGCCCGTCGCCCTCAAGCCGAATCAGCGTAGCGTCCAGGTAGAGATCGACCTCGGGCTTTGCGAAGATGTGCTTAAACTGCTTCCCGAAGTTCAGCGGATTACTGGTCGCCAGGAAAATTTTTTCCTCGAGCTCGTTCCAGGAAGGCTGGATATCCCCCTTCCACTTGGCGACATCGAGGTATGATTCGAACAGGTGCGGCGGGGCGAAGCGATAGCGTTCTGCCGCTTGTTCATAATACGAGAGTAGTTCATCTCTAAATATGGGCCAGCCCGAGTACCGGACAAAAGGCCTTGGCTTCATATCCACAGAATCTAAGAGGTTGCTGAGCCCTCCCCACGTTGTTGATGCTCCACCCAGGACTCGTTCACGGGAATGATCTTTAATGTGGATCCCCTCGCTGTGCACCTTCCGCAGGGCGTCAGCCTGCTTCGTAGGCTTGAGTTTTCCACTCTCCAGAACACAAATTCGTAGCCCCTGATCCAGCAGCTCATTCGCCAGCGTCATGCCGGCTGCCCCGGATCCGACGATGCACAAATCGTATTCCGGCAATCTGGCATGCTGTAACTTGCTTAGGTCAAAGATCATGTCCGAGAAGCCACATTCGTGGCCACAACGCGACTAACCGGTGTTCAGCTCGTATTTTTGTTCCCCTGGGACACGTCGGACGCTAGACGGAGATTAGCGAATTCAGACCCGTGAAATTACCGCGAATTCGGCAACACAGGACTTATTATTTCCGCGTTGGGCCTGGGCTGTTCTCCTTTGGGTGGTGGTTTGTTTCACAAAGATGATGCCGAGTCGTTGCGTGTACTGTGTCGGGCTGTTGATGCAGGGTAAACTTCTTCGATACCGCTGACAACTATAGCCTGGGCAACAGCGAACGGTTGCTCGGTCAGGTGTTAAAGGGTCAGAGGGATCGCATGGTGATCGCCACGAAAGGCGGCGCCAAATTCAGGCCGTTGGATCGCGTCGTATACGTGAGCCGACCGCTTCTTAGACTCATGCGACGCCTATTTAGAAGTGTCGGCCGCACGTTAAACGTCATCCGCGACAGGCGCAAGATTGACGATTACTCTGCGAAACATCTTACCAGTGCCGTCGAAGCGAGTCTCTGGCGGCTCGGCTCGTCGGGCGATAAACATGTGCTGGTCATCGATTTTGACAGCAGCGCATTCATCGCGCTTGAGGAGGTCAACCGCGATGTAAACGTGGAAGGCGATGATGTGGTCCTTTGCGGTCTGAGGAGTAATGTGCACGACCTACTGACGACAATCGACCTAATGAAACTCGTCCCTAACGAATTCGTCGTCGGCAACCGTACCCTGGCCGTTAAGAAGGCTGATATGGCGTTGAACCAGAATGATTGTCAGTAAGAACAGGCATCAGCCGGGCAATAACAACTTGAACCCGGCCAGGGCGGCTCAAGCCCGAATCACCCGTGACTCAACGGGAGAGAAGAAACGACCCTAAAGGAACTCCGCGGCTTCGCCCTATCCAATTGTCCAACAAGGCGTGCTATCTAATTACTAACTGCCCGGCTGCGAGGCCTCGTCATGGGCCCGCGTGACGACGAGCAGCCGATCACTTTGAGGCTCAAGGATCTCCTGAACGTAATCGTCCGGCCAGTGGATCGTGACGGCGGCGGGCCTCTTGTGCGTTCCGAGCCCGAAGTACAGGCGGTAATGGCCCTGCGAGTAACGCGAGCCTTCGGCTTGCCCAACCTGTTGGAGCTGTACACCGTCGGGTGTGGCCACCGACACCCTCGCGCCAATCGCCTGCCGATTCCCAGCAGGCCCGATCAGCTGCACCTGTAACCAGTGATTGCGCATTTGGCCCGCGTTTCGGTAGAGCGCGGCGGTGAATGGGAATACATCCGGATACGCCTGTTGCACGACGCGCGGAAAGTATCGCTGCAGCACCAACACATCGCGGTCACCGTCATTGTCGAAGTCGAACCAGACAACACGCGGGTCGACGAACCACCAATAGGGTGAATACACTCCTATAGCTCCGGTTTGCTCGAACCTGCCGTCTCGCTGTTGACGGTACAAACCGTCGGGCCAGACGTGCAAATCGACGAACCCGTCATTGTCGAAGTCGACCCAGTTCGCTGTTTTGCACCGAGAAGGCAAGCCGAGATCACTGGGCTC
>JAOTYM010000058.1 GCA_029861845.1 Gammaproteobacteria bacterium
CTCCAGTGGCAGCATGCCCACCACGGTGGTGATCGTGGTCATCAAGATCGGTCGCAGGCGCAAGCGCCCAGCCTCGACGATCGCCGCGTGCAGAGCGCGCCCGCGCTCACGCATGATCTCGATGTACTCGACAAGCACGATGGCGTTGTTCACCACGATACCCACAAGCATGATGACACCCATCCACACCGGCATAGAGATCGTTAACCCGGTTAGCATTAGTCCAAGGCTGACGCCGATCAAGGCGAAGGGCACCGACAGCATGATCACCGTGGGGTTGCGCAACGACTCGTACTGCACTGCCATCACCACGTAGACGAGAAACAAGGCCAGTCCGACCAGCACCCATGCCAGCCGGCGACCGCGCTCGAGCGACACGTCCAAGCCGCTCGTGTACAGGGTATACCCGGGTGGCAACTCCAAGCTCTGCAACTGCTTGCGCACCTCGGCCATCACCTCGCCGAGCGCGAAGTCGTCAGTAAGCGAGGCCGTCACATCAACAATTCGTCGCTGACTTTCGCGACGGATCTCCGCCGGCATCGGCACCAGCTCGACACGGGCCACGTCCCGTAGATACACCGCCGGGCGTTCGCGCCGCTCGCCAAACAGCAGGACGCCGCCGAGCGCCGCCGGATTGTCAAACTCCTCCTCAGGCAAACGCACACGAATGTCGTAGCTGCGATCAGCATCGAGAAAGTCGCTGACGATCACGCCGTCTAGCGCCACCCGCAGCGCTTGACCCACATCCGTCACCGCCACTCCCAGCTCGCTGGCGCGCTGGCGGTCGATATGTACTGCCAGCTCATGCCAGATCTCCTCGGCGGAATTGCGCACGTTACGCAAGCCCGGGGCAGCGCGCAGCGCTTTCGCAACCTGCTGGCCGAGCCGCTCTAGTGTCCCAAGGTCCGCCCCCTGCACGCGCACGCTTACGTCGTCTTCACTGCGACCCGTACGCAAACCCCGTATCCCCGCCACCCGTGGGCGCACCCGCAGGCCGGCGATCTGCTGCGCGGACAGCGCGCGCATGAATTTCTTGATCCACGCCTGGCTGCTGATCTCACGCCGGGTGAGCGGCACCAGCTGGACGCTGAGTGTGCTTTGGTTGCCAGTCTCACGCTCGGTGCGCCCGAAGATGCGGCCTCCCACCAGGCTATAGATGCTTTCCACGTTACCCTGCGACCACATCAGCCGTTCGAGTCTCTGCACCACTGTATCCATGGCATCGATCGAGCTGCCCGGATCGACCGTTATGCTGACCGAGATGCGTCCGTCGTCAAGCGACGGCAGAAACTCCTGCCTCTTTGACGTGAAGGTCGGGGCTGCGAGGGTGACCAGCGCCACAATCATGATCACGATCACTACGATGGGGGCGCGCAATACCGCCTCAAGCACCCGCGCATAAAAGTCCTGCGCTCGCGCCACCACCCGATCGACACCGGCGCGCATGCGTCCCTTCACTGCGCCCGACATGCGGGCGGCGAGCGTCGGTACTAGCGTGACGGCGACAATCAGCGAGGCGACGATGGCGGCCGAGATCGTAAAGATGAGCTCACGAAACAACAGGCCGGTAAGGCCGCCGATAAAAAGGAACGGTAACACCGCGGCCAGGTTCGTGCTCGTCGACGCCACGATCGCACTGTTGACTTCGGCGGCCGCCTCGGTGCCCGCTTGCAGGCCGCTTTCACCACTTTGCTGATGCCGGCCGATGTTCTCCAACATGACAATGGTGTTATCGATCAGCATCCCCACACCGAGCGCCAGGCCACCGAGCGTCATGATGTTCAACGTCAGCCCGCCGAGCGCCATGATCACGAAAGTCATCATTATGGAGATCGGGATGGCGGTACCAATAATAAGCGTGCCGCGCACGTTACCGAGAAAAAGGTACACGACCACCATCGCCAGTACGCCACCGCTGACGGCCGCTACCGTGGCGTTTGTGAGCGCACGGCGCACGTATAGCGATTGATCGGAGACGACGTCGACGTTGATATCCTCAGGCACCAGCGAGTTGGCTCGCATCCAGGCGAACCGGGCGTTCACCTGCTCGGCCACCCCTGCCGTGTTGGCGTTGGGCTGCTTCTGAATGGTCATCTTGACGCCGGGAACGCCGTTGTAGCGTACACGAATGCGCTCTTCTTGGTGCGAGTCCAACACCTCGGCCACTTCGCCGAGCGAAATGCTGTCACCGCTAGGCAATGGCACCAGCAGGGCTCCGATCGCGGCGACGCTGTCGAGTCTTCCGGCTGTGCGGCTGGTGTACTCGTGGGCACCGGCGCGCAGCCGGCCGGCCGGCAGATCTTCGTTGCCGCGCCGGATTATCTCGTTGATATCGGCAATAGACAGGCCCAGCCCAGTCAGTCGCCGCTGGTCCGGCAACACCAAGATCTCGCGTACAAGCCCGCCGCCGACTTCAGCCGCGGCCACACCCTCGATATTAAGAAAGCGCTTGGCAAAAACGTCGTCGGTCCAGGTACGAAGCTCAACGCGATCGCGCAGCGGCGAGTTGACCACAAACTCCATCACTGGGATCTGCGAGGGGTCACGCTTGTAGATCACGGGCGGGTCGATGGTGGTCGGCAAAAATCGCTTTGCCCGATCGAGTCGGGTGCTGGCATCGCGCAGTGCGGTGTCGATGTCCTTGCCGTAGGAGAACTCCAGGTCGACCGAGGTAGCCCCCTGCGTCGTCACCGACTCGACGCCGACTGCGTCTTCGGTAATTGCGAGTTGCTCTTCGAGCTGTCGTGTGATCTTGTCCTCCATGATTGCAGCCGACACCCCAGGGTCCAACACGCGTACGCGGATCCCCGGGTAAATCAAATGCGGTAGCAGGTCGATGGACAGCCCGCCTAAAGCGAACACCCCCAGCACCACCGCCGCCAAGGTGAGCATCACCGTGCTCACCGGATGGCGAATCGACCACGCTGCAACACCGCCTTTACGCATTACCGGCTGGCCCCGCTTGTTCGGCGTTGACCGGCTTGACCACTTGGCCGTCGGACAACCCGAGAAATCCCTTGGCAACGATACGCTCGCCAGCTTTCAGTCCAGCGCGGATCTCGATCATGTCGGCCAAGCGCACACCGCTGTGTACAGTCATGCGACGCACCTTGCTGTCCTCATGGTTGAACAGGAATACATACTCGTCCTCACCGTCGCGCCGCAGCGCCGCCAGTGGTATTACCAGACGCGCCTTGTCACCGGTACGTAACGTGACGCGGCAAAACTGACCGGGTCGCGCCCCCTCGGGAACGGGATTGAGCGCAACCTCGATCTGCCCGAGGCGCGTTGACGGATCGATTGTCGGATAGATTCGCAAGATGCGGCCACGGTAGGCCTGCTCTCCGAGAGCGTCGATGCGCACATCCGCCGAGTCACCGACTTTGAGATCGGGTAACACCAATTCGGACACCTGCACATCGGTCACCAGCGACGACGGGTCGATCAAGGTCAACAGGTGTGTATGTTTGGGCGCCACGTCGCCGGGCTCGATCAACCGTTGGGCAATACGCCCAGCAAACGGCGCCGCGATCGTCATGTAGCCGATACGGGCGCCCAGCAGGCGCTCTTCGGCACGGCTGATCTCGAGCGTGGTGCGGGTGCGGTTGAGCTGCTCCTCCGCCACCAGCCGTTTGGCATTGAGACTCTGCAGACGTTTGACATCGGCCTCCGCCTGCCGCAGGGTCGCCATGATCTTGTCGAGCTCGGCGCGCAATAGACGATCATCAAGCCGTACCAGCACCTGTCCCGGCCGCACCCAATCCCCTTCATGCACCAACACCTTGGTAATGCGTCCCTCTTCCTGGTTAAACACCTTGACCTGACGGGACGCGCGTAGGCTGCCAGCGCGATCGGTGAGGTAACGCAGCGCTTGCACCTGAACTATCGTCAGCTCCACCAGATGGACTTGCTGCTGGCGCTGCGTTGTATTCATATGTTCGCCACCGGCGTCCTGCGTACAGGCGGTCGCCACAAACATGCATACTAAGGCCACGGCAGACGCCGCAATACGGGCAAAAGGCTTGTTGACACCGGAAATTCGGCGCATGTGATTCGAAGTATAAGGTGACTAGCCGCGCGGCAGAATCATCGCTCAGTCTCGCGACGTAGCAATGCCTCTAACTCCGACAACGCCTGACGATAAACATCGCGCTTGAAATTGATAATCTGCTCCACTGGCGCCCAATACTCGATCCAGCGCCAGTCATCGAACTCGGGTTTCTTGCTAACGTTCAATTGGACGCTGTCGTCTTTTCCCACCAAACGTAGCAAGAACCAGATCTGCTTTTGTCCTCGGAAAGATCGGTTGCGAGAGTTGCGCAGATAACGTTTCGGAATTTCATAGCGCAGCCACTCCCGTGTGCGCCCCATGATTTCGACATCCGCTTCGCGCAACCCGACTTCCTCCCACAATTCGCGGAAAAGCGCTTGCTCCACAGTCTCGTTGGACTTAATACCGCCCTGGGGAAACTGCCATGCATCATGCCCGCAACGTCGCGCCCACAGGACTTCGTTACAGTGATTGCAAATAATAACCCCGACATTAGGCCGGTAACCGTCCTTATCCACCATGTACAGCTATTATCACAGATAAATTAGAATTCGTTGGATTTTTTCACGAACACGCTTGCACGGCAATGTGCTGCCATTTTGCGCAAACCGGGCTTGTGTAAAACACACCTGCGGTGGGCCACGTAAACGCAGTTCGAGCTAATTTGCCGGCAAAATTCGGTCAACGGGTGACCATGAAGCCGCCATCAACGCGCCTGGGGAGCAAACCTTGAGTCTCGCCATTTTCGACCTAGATAATACCCTACTCGCCGGCGACAGCGACCACGCTTGGGGTCAATTCCTGGTAGCGCACAACCTGGTGGACGGCCCGTACTACGAGCGTGAAAATGAACGTTTTTATCAAGCCTACCAGGACGGTGCGCTCGATATTCACGAGTACCTTGCTTTCGCTCTAAGCCCGCTCGCGCAACATGATCTAGCGACCCTAGAGCAATGGCGCCGGGACTTCATGCATTCAAAAATTCTACCCATGATCAAGCCAAGGGCTCAGAAGCTGGTAGATAAACACCGGCAGGCAGGAGATACCTTGGTCATCATTACGTCGACCATGGATTTCATTACCCAACCGATCGCACAGGAGTTTGGCGTTGAACACCTCATTGCCAGCCAAGCTGAGATCTTGAATGGTCGCTTTACCGGTAACGTTGTCGGCACACCCTGTTATGGCCACGGCAAAGTCGAGCGCTTACAGAAATGGGTAACCGAGCATGGAGAATCGATGGCTGGGAGCTGGTTTTATAGTGACTCCAACACTGATCTGCCATTACTCAATGCTGTCGATAATCCGGTTGCGGTGAACCCCGACGAGACCTTACGCGCCGAGGCACGGGCTCGCGGGTGGCCAATCATAGACAATCACTAACCCTGACCGATTCGGTAGTTGCCGGCAGCGCCGCGCCGGGTAAGTATTAATTGGTTTAATACTAATTATTAAAATAATTGCTTTGGCAAATATAGCTGGCCGCCACTAAGATCGATGACGGCAAACCGTACGCGAATGGGTGCAGGTCGTTATGAGAGTTTGTATTGTCGGCGCTGGCGCGATTGGTGGTCTACTGGGGGTCAAATTGGCCCTGTCCGGTAATGATGTGACCCTGATTGCCCGCGGCCCTCACCTCGACGCAATCAACAACAAGGGCCTCAAGCTCGTGCTGAAAGGCGGGAGCGAGTATGTGGCCCGCGATCTCAAGGCCACCCGCCATATCCACGAAGCCGGCCCGCAGGATGTGGTAATCCTAGCGGTCAAGGCCCATCAAATCGCACCGATTGCCGCCGACCTGCAAGTACTGTACACGCCCGACACCACGGTCGTAACTACCCAGAACGGGATTCCGTGGTGGTATTTCCAACGCCATGGTGGCGAATTCGATAATCATCGCATCGAGGCAGTGGACCCAGGTGGCGTCATTGCCAGCAACATTGACGCCGATCGAATCATAGGTGCGATCGTCTATCCAGCCGCGGAAATCTCCGAGCCCGGTGTAATTCGCCATATCGAAGGTGACCGGTTTCCTATCGGCGAGCTCGATGGCGCCGAGTCTGATCGCGTCAAAGCAATTTCGAAAATGTTCATCGATGCCGGCTTCAAATCGCCAGTTATACCAGATGTACGTTCCGAACTTTGGCTCAAGGCATGGGGCAATCTCACATTCAATCCGATCAGCGCCCTTACGCACTCGACACTCGTAGACATCTGCCAATACCCACCCACGCGACAACTGGCCACGATGATGATGACGGAAGCACAAGCCGTCGCTAACAAGCTCGGTATCAGCTTCCGCGTGCCATTGGAAAAGCGTATCAATGGCGCCCAAAGGGTTGGCAAGCACAAGACCTCCATGCTGCAGGATGTGGAGGCCGGCAAAGCGGTAGAAGCCAATGCTCTGATCGGCGCCGTGGTAGAGCTCGGCGAACTTACCAATACTCCTACGCCACACATCAATGCCGTATACGCTTGCGTCAAGTTGCTCTCCAAAACAATGGTAGTGGAACGTATTAGCATAAAGGGTCAGTTACTCGAATCCCAGCGAGCAAAGTCTCGCTTGCGCGCGGTATAAACACCACTCTTAACTGTTACAATGCCGGGCCGTGTGTGTTCAACCGCACGGGCTGATCGATGGCTATACCAAACACAATGAAAGCGGTATTGCTCGATGGTTTCGGTGGTCGTGAGGTTCTCAAGTTGGGAAAGATCGAAACACCATCGGCGGTCGAGGGGCAAGTACTAATCAGGGTCATGGCAACATCGGTCAACCGGGCGGATATCGTGCAACGCGAAGGTAACTATCCACCGCCCAAGGGTGATTCAGAGATTCTGGGTCTTGAGGTGGCCGGTACCATCGAAGCCCTCGGGCCCGGGGTAAGCGGATGGAAGCGTGGCGATCGAGTCATGTCACTCGTCGGCGGCGGTGGCTATGCCGGATACGCAGTCGCCTATGCTAACCATCTTATCTCCATTCCCGAAGCCATGAGCTTTGAGCAAGCTGCATGCATATGCGAGACCTACATAACGGCCTATCTCAATGTGTTCATGATTGGCGGCCTCAAAGACCATGAAAGTGTTTTGCTACACGGTGGTGGTGGTGGCGTGAACTCAGCCGCCGTCCAACTTTGCAAAAGTCTTGTCCCCACTGCAAAGGTCGTCGTCACAGCGTCCCCGCAAAAGGTCGAGCGCGTCAAGCAACTCGGAGCTGACCTGGTGATCGATTATAAGGTCCAGGATTTTGCCGAGGAGGTCAAAGCCTACACCGACAACAAGGGCGTAGACGTAATACTAGATCACATTGGCGCTAAGTATCTGGCGCCAAACATGGCGGCATTGGCCTCTAAAGGTAGGTTGGTTGTTATCGGCGTTATGGGCGGCGCCAAGGCCGAGCTCAATATCGGCCTCATGATGGTAAAGCGCCTTCAGTTGATTGGCTCCGTGCTGCGCGCTCGACCGGTAGCGGAGAAGGCACGCATTACCGCCGAATTCACCAAGATCGTCCTGCCCAAGCTTGCCGATAGAACGCTAGTACCTCTCATCCATGCGACGTTGTCGCTCGATGATGTCGCCAAGGCCCACGAAATGATGGAAGCGGGCACGCATTTTGGGAATATCGTGCTGCGAGTGGCGAGTGACAAGTGACAAGTAGCAAGGGCATTAATCGAGGTACGGGAATGTGGGCATGCGCCCGCATGTGACTGGTCACGCGCGCCTGACCTTATCGCAACAACCGCGAACACGCGTATGAGAGACATACAGTACCCCGGACGCTCGGTGGTGATGGGCACGGAAGGCATGCTGGCCACGAGTCAGCCTATGGCTACACAAGTGGGCCTGAGTGTCCTGCGCAACGGTGGCAATGCTATGGATGCTGCCATTGCCGCGAGCGCCACGCTTTGTGTCACCGAGCCCCAATCAACCGGCATTGGCGGTGACTGCTTCCTGCTCTACCACGAGGCGAAGTCCGGCACATTGCACGGACTAAACGGCAGTGGGCGCACCCCCAGACGGGCGACGCTGGAATCGTACCGACGCATTGGCTACACGGAAATGCCCGAGTACGGCATCCACTCGATCACGGTGCCGGGTGCCGTCGACGCCTGGCACACGGCGCTCGAGCGCTTCGGCACCTTGAGCTTCGAGCAGGCCTTGCAGCCAGCTATTCGCTACGCCGAGGACGGCTATGCCGTGTCCCCGGTGGTAGCGAAGGTGTGGAAACAGAACGAGAAGTTGCTCGCAGAGTACCCAGACACGCGCCACACCTTGCTCATCGATGGACAGGCACCACTGGCGGGCACGCGTCATCGCCAGTCCAACCTCGCTCGCTCGCTACGTTTGATTGCCCGCGGGGGACGTGATGCGTTTTACCAAGGCGAGATCGCCGAGCGCATCGTCGCTTTCAGCCGCGCCAGCAACGGTCTGCTGGAGCCCGAGGATTTCGTCGAACATCGTTCGCAGTGGGTGGAGCCGATTCATACCGACTATCGCGGTTTGCGCGTCTGCGAGATCCCACCGAACGGTCAGGGCATCACCGCGCTGATGATGCTGAACATATTGGAGAACACCGACCTCGGCGCCATGAGGCACCTCAGCGTCGAGCATATCTTCATGGTCACCGAGGCGTGCCGGCTAGCGGTGGCTGAGCGCGACCGCTTCGTGGCCGATCCGGATTTCAGCGACATCCCGCTGGCCGCGCTGCTGTCGAAGGAGTTTGGACAAAAACAATATGCTCGTATCGACCCCGCCCGGGCGTTAACGCATCGCGTCGCTTCCGGTCTGCCGAATCATCGCGACACCATCTATCTCAGCGTGGTCGATCGTGAGCGCAACGCCTGCTCATTTATCAACAGTCTCTATCATCCGTGGGGCAGCGGGCTCGTGGCGGGAGAGACCGGCATCATGTTGCAGAACCGGGGCGGCGGCTTCAGCCTGATCGAGGGCCACCCCAACTGCATCGCCCCGGCGAAGCGCCCGTTGCACACGATCATCCCGGCGATGGTGTATCGAGACGAACGCCCGCTGCTTTGTTTTGGCGTAATGGGTGGCGAATACCAGGCGATGGGCCACGCCTATGTGTTGAGCAACTGGGTGGATTTCAATATGGATCTGCAGGAGGCGGTGGATGCCCCGCGTTTTCTCCCGAGCGGCGATGTACTGGCAGTAGAACGCCCGATCCCCGCGTCCACGCGGGCGGAGCTTGAACAACGTGGTTATCGCGTTACCGACGCCGAAAAACCATTCGGCGGCAGCCAGTGCATCCTTATAGACTGGGACGAAGGCGTGCTACAGGCCGCCTCCGATCCGCGCAAAGACGGCTGCGCGCTGGGTTACTGATTCGTCGGTAAGGGGCCACTCGTGTCAGTCAACAAAGATCCCGCCGCGCTGCGAGTCGCAATTGGCGCTTACGGCACCGTGGGTGCGGCGGTGGCGCAGCGCCTCGATGAAGGCATCGAGGGATTGACCCTTACCGGTGTTTCCGCCCGCGATCGCCCCCGCGCCGAGCGCCGCGTATGCGCGCTGCGTCGCCCGGTGCCGGTGTTGTCACTGGCCGAGCTGGCTGATGTCGCCGACGTAGTAGTGGAGTGCGCACCTGCAGCGGTATTTGCCGAGGTGGCGGAGCCGGCGGTGAGAGCCGGTCGCATCTTCGTGCCGATTACTGTCGGCGCATTGCTTTCGCACTGGCACCTGGTCGAGCTCGCGACCCAGCACGGTGCACGCATTATCGTACCCAGTGGCGCGCTGCTGGGGCTCGATGCGGTCAAGGCCGCTGCCCAAGGCCGCATCGGTCACGCGCATACCTATGTACCTGACACTCTTTGTCACGCGCCCCTGGTCACTGTTCTTTTTGATGATTGCCTCGTTCTCTATTGCCTTCCCGTGGTATCAGAGCGCGCGCGGGATCAAACGTTGGGCGGCATTCTATGTACCGGCCGTACCGCTCGTGCTCTCGATACCGCTGTTGATGATGGGGGGCACGGTGCGACCGGTCATTGCCACCGGCTTGTTCGTATCAGGTGTCTGGCTGCTGTGGCGGGCTATCAATCCGGCTGACCTTGCCCGTGCGCGACGTCAGTGAGCATGGCCTAGAAGTGCGTGAGCCCTAAAGCGGGCGCCGCCTGCGAGCGCGTACCACACATGCATTCGTCGATGTTGAGCTATGCAAGCGTTACGATCCTTCCTACTTCAAGCTTGCTACTTGAACTAGGCTAATGCGCCATGAACACTGGAATATCGGCATCCGCCAGCACGTGGCTAGTCACACCGCCGAACAGCAGTTGTCGCGCGCGAGTACGCGTGTAGCCGCCGACAACCAACAGATCCGCGTTAATCTTTTTGCATTCTGTGAGTAGCGTCTCGCCAACCGAACTCGAACCAGTCTCGAAGACATGCACTAATGCCTCGATGTCATGCCAAAGGAGCTGCCGTGCTAGATCCTTAGTGTTGTGTTCTTGCCTGCGCGACGTTAGCAAGCTGACCTTGTCTGCGGTAGTCAGACAAGGCATAGCGGCAGCGACGGCATGGGCCGCCTCGGCACTCCCGTTCCAACCGATGGCCACATTGCTGGCGCAACTCTTGGGTGCGCCCGGGGGGGCAAGGAGAATGGGCCGGCCGGTTCCTAGCAACATGCTCTCAAGGTGCTCGCCGGCCGGCGAGCGTCGTAACCGGGAAGGGTCCGCCACCGGCCGCGCCGCGACCGCCAGGTCAAAAAGACGGCCCCTGCGGACCAGCAATTCGTTCGCGCGGCCGGTCTCTTCGTGCCAGGAGGCGGATGTCGTCGCCGTAGATGACGGTTTGTCGGCGATAGGGATGCCGTTCTTAACACAGAATTCATCAAATACCGCACGCACACCGGCAGCCCGTTCCGCGGCATCGTCGCTAGCTTCCTTGATTACCGTATTCCTCAAACCGGCCGAAAGCCCGCCTACCATAAAAGGCATCATATCCTCAGGTGCGCGGCGCACGTGAAAGGCCTCGAAATGCGCCCCGAAACGTTGGGCAGCGGCGAGCGCGGTAACCAGTACCACCTCACTACCCGCGCGTGCGGCCAACGGCACCAGGATCGTCTTAATAGCCATTATGCCTAGTCAATACACCGTCAATCAGCGTGCTAGAAACCAATCTACAACAGACGTCGTTGCTCAGCTATGGCTATGAACCGAGATGAACCCGGTTAGTGATGCCGCCAGCTGTCGCAAACTCGCCTGCACTAATCTTTTTTTCGCCTTCGGGCCGAATACGTTTCACCTGGATCTGTCCGCCTTCGGCCGCGACGTTAAAGCCGGTTGCGCTAACATGCGAAACCGCACCGGGTGCACCGCCAGCGTCGGCAAGCCTGCCACAGTCAAAGATTTCCAACTTCTTGCCTTCCAAGGTAGTCCAAGCACCCGGCTGCGGATTGGCGCCACGTATCAGATTGTAGACTTCGTCTACCGATTTACTCCAGTCGATTTCAACATCGGACTTTCTGCACCAGCCTTCATAGGTGGCTTGCGCTTCGTCCTGTACCAATTTGGGCGCGTTGCCGGCACGGACGAGATCTACCGCCTCCATCATTGCCTCGACCCCTAATGAGAACAGCTTATCAAAGTACACGCTGCCAAGCGTATCTTCATCGGTGATCTCGACCTCCTTTTGCAGCAGGATCGGGCCGGTATCCAGGCCCTTGTCTGGCCAAAAGATGCTCAGGCCCGTCTTTTTTTCGCCTTGTATGATCGGCCAATTGATGGAACTGGGCCCGCGGTGCTTTGGCAGCAACGACGGATGATATTGGATGGTGCCATAGGTCGGAACGTTAAGTGCTTCTTCCGGGATCAACAATATAACGTACGCCATCACGCCGAGGTCGGGTTTGAGCGATGCCATCTGGTCCCAGACTTCCTTCTGCTTGAATGAAGCCGGTTGAAACACTGGCAGGTCTTTGGAAAGTGCATACTCTTTTAGCGGATCTAGCTTCTTTCCTTCCTTGTCGGGCGCACAATAAACGCCTACCACATTCTCTCCACGTTCCAGCAATGCTTCCAGCACAGCCTGTCCATAGGCCTGCTGCCCGTTCACGATAATTCGCATGTCGCCTCCTAGAATCGTTAAGGCGATGAGTAAACGCTAGATAGCGCCTTGCTCACGCGCCGCCGCTATCTCTTCGTCACTGTAACCTATAACTTGCTTTAAGATTTCGTCTGTGTGCTCGCCTAACAGTGGTGAGCGTTTTACCTCGGTCGGAGAGTCGGAGAGCTTGATCGGATTGCCGACCGTCAGGTACGGACCGCGCGTGGGGTGATCGACTTCGACAATCGTGCCTGTTTCTCGCAGCGACGGTTCCTCGGCCAAGTCGTTCATAGAAAGAATCGGCCCGCAAGGAACGTTTAGCGGATTTAAGATCTCCATAACTTCAAACTTCGTTTTGGTCTTGGTCCATTCCTCGACCATGGCAAAACATTGGTCGAGCTTGGGCAGCCGAACGGCAGGGGTTTGCCAATCAGGATGGTCGATAAGGTCTTCCCGACCAATAACCTTCATCAGCGCTTCCCAACCCTGTGGTTGAATTATCACGTAAGCATAGTCGTCGGGGCCGCCGGGCGCGCATTTGACCGCCCAACCGGGCTGTCCACCCCCGGATGCATTACCCGCCCGTGGCACCGCATCGCCGAACTTACCGCTCGGATACTGTGGATACTCCTTCAACGGACCATGCTTTAGTCGCTGTTGGTCGCGCATCTTCACGCGACAAAGGTTCAACACCCCGTCTTGCATGGCGCAGATTACGCGCTGGCCGCGCCCGGTCTTCTCGCGCTGGAACAGGGCAGTAACGATGCCGAGCGCAAGATTCAAACCTGTGCCTGAATCTCCAATCTGGGCCCCGGTCACCAGCGGAGGACCGTCGTCGAAGCCGGTGGTACTTGCCGCACCACCGGTGCACTGGGCCACATTCTCGTATACTTTGCAATCCACATAAGGCCCGGGGCCAAATCCTTTAACCGAGGCATAAATCATGCGCGGATTGATTTCCTGGATGCGCTCCCACGTGAAACCCATGCGATCGAGCGCACCGGGCGCAAAATTCTCCGCCATGACATCGCATTTGCGGATTAGCTCCGTAAAGATGTGTTTGCCCTGCTCGCTCTTGGTGTTCAGGGTGATGCTGCGCTTGTTGTGGTTGAGCATAGTGAAGTACAGACTATCCACATCCGGAATGTCGTGCAGCTGACTGCGGGTGGCGTCACCGACACCAGGACGCTCGACTTTAATGACATCCGCCCCGAACCAGGCCAGCAGCTGCGTGCATGTCGGTCCAGACTGTACGTGGGTCATATCCAGTATGCGGACCCCATCTAACGCCTTTGCCATCGTACTCCTCGCATCGTGATTTACAGTCAGTGGTAAGGATCAAAATAAACGGAGCCGCAGACGGCCCCGTTTATGGATTCCTCAAGACTACTTATTTGTACATGGTCTGGTTCTTAGTGCCGGGGGCCCACACATCGATATCAACCCAGATGTTCACCAACGCTGGCTTCCCGGACGCTACTGCCTCGCGCGCGCGGTCTAACGCCGGACGAATCTGGCGCGGCTCACGGACCTCTTCACCATGGCCACCGAGCATTTCGGCAAACTTATCGTACGGCACATCGCCAAGCATATTGCCAACGTCGCCGCGTTCCTTGCCATACTTCATAATCTGGCCACAACGGATCTGATTCATGGCTGAGTTATTACCAATGACACCAAGGAACGGCAAATTGAAGCGCACGCAGGTCTCGAAATCCCAACCAGTGAGCGAAAACGCCCCGTCTCCAAAGTAACACAACACTTCCTTTTCGGGATGCACGTACTTGGCAGCCATTGCAAACGGCACGCCGACACCGAGCGTGCCGAGCGGCCCTGGGTCCATCCAATGCCCAGGCTGGCGCGGCTGCACCGCTTGCGCCGTGATCGTTACCACATCACCACCATCACCGATGTAAATCGTGTCCTCGGTCAGGAATTCGTTGAGTTCGTAGGCAACACGATAGGGATTAATCGGCACCGCGTCAGATTTAAACTCTGGTAGCATCTTCTCGTAGCGTTGTTCTTCCTCTGCTCTTAACTCTTCGAGCCACGCCTTACGTCGCTGGGCGCCATTATCGGCACGTCCACCGGTGGCATCGGTAACCGCGCTGAGAATACGCCCAACATCACCGACCAAGCCTAGCGAGATATCACGATTCTTACCCACGGTGCGATAGTCCATATCGATTTGCACCACCGTAGCATCAGCCCGCAGCCGCTTGCCGTAACCCATACGAAAATCGAACGGTGTACCGACAATTACGATGACGTCCGCCTTGTCAAACGCTAAGCGCCGCGTGCGGTGAAAGTGATGTGGGTCGCCGGGGGGGAATGTGCCACGGCCGGCGCCGTTCATGTAGGCTGGGACGTTAAGGGTACGGGCGAATTCGCGCGCAGCGTCGGCCGCACGACACGTCCACACTTGACTGCCGAATAGTACACATGGCCGTTCGGACTTGACCAAGATGTCCGCCAGTTCTTCGATATCGTCCGGGTCCGCTAGTGTCCTCGTCGACGCGCGGTAATGTCCTGCTTGTGGTATCCGTGCCTTGGCTACGTCAACCTTGGCGTCGAGAACATCGCGCGGGATCTCCAAAAACGTCGGGCCAGGGGCGCCGTTTAGACATTCCCGAAATGCCATGCTAACCATGTCGGCGGCGCGCTCGGTTGATGGCACAGTAGCCGCAAACTTGGTGATCGATTGCATGATGTCGACATGTGGCAAGTCCTGTAGTGATCCCATCTTGTGCTGGGTTAATGCACCTTGTCCGCCAATCAACAGAAACGGGCTCTCGGCACGAAACGCGTTGGCGACCCCGGTAACCGCATCGGTGGTGCCGGGACCAGCCGTCACCACAGCACAGCCGGGTCTGCCGGTCATGCGCGCGTAACCATCGGCGGCATGGGCCGCCACTTGTTCATGACGCACGTCGATGATCTTGATTCCTTCATCCAGACAGCCATCATAGATATCGATAATGTGGCCACCGCAGAGGGTAAATATTACTTCGACACCCTCATTCTTGAGGGCTTTGGCAACCAGGTGGCCGCCTGAAATAGTTTCTGCCTGTTCTCGCCCTACATCTGCTTTCTTTGCCGCTTGCGTCATGGCTTTCCTCCAATTAGGGTGAGGGTTTAACTGCTTAGTCTAGATAGCCACGTTCTTTTCAACATGGGCCGCCAAATTCAAGGTGTGGTCACGGGCAAGCCGCTCCGCCAACTCGGTATCGCGTTGTTCAAGCGCTTCGATTATGTGCATGTGATCGATAATGGAGCGGCTCGCCCGGTCGTCTTCCGAGATCGTACGTGCACGGATCCAACGCATATGAAGAAACAGATTTCTCGCCGTCTGATTTAATAGATCGCAGTGGCTCATCTTCAGAATCGCCTGATGAAACTGGATGTTGGCCTCCGAATATTCGTCGATCTTTGCTTGCACTTGATTGTTTTCAAACGTGGCGAACATCTTGCGTAAAGTGGAAATCTCTTCGTCATCGGCGTTCAAAGTAATTAGACGTGCGGCCATGCCTTCTAACGCCGCCCATATCGTGATCATCTCCAGGATTTGCTTTTTGGTCTTGCGAACAACAAACACACCCTTTCGCGGCACGGTGCGAACAAAACCCTCTTGCTCAAGACGAGCTATCGCTTCGCGGATAGGGGTACGACTCACCCCTAGGTCTCGCGCCAATTGGCGCTTGTCGAGCCTGGGCTCTTCGATATGGGCATCGACATTCATCGACACGATCGCCTGCTTCAACGCATTGTAGATCTTGTCCTTTAGGACGACATCGACGTTTATGGACGGGACATCTAGTCGTGCGATTGCCATCGCTGATCCAACGAACGAGTAGTAAGCCACTCTGTTGTATTTCGTATACCATATCCCAAACGTAAATTGTTAGCGCAATCTTTCACCATTTGCGTCCTACGCTTGGCTACCCGACGCCGGCTTCGATAAGGCCCCCTTAATGACCTTAAACAGCGGCAACAGAAGCAGCACGATCGCGACCACCATGATGCTGCCGGCAATCGGGCGCTCGAAGAAAATCATCGGCGAACCGTTCGAGATAATCAGCGATTGGCGCATGGCCGGTTCCGCCAACGGTCCTAAGACGATAGCAAGCACGGCCGGCGCCATCGGATAGTCCAATTTGCGCATCAAATAACCGACAACGCCAAAGATAAACATGAGCCACACATCGTGCAGATCTTGGGTCGGCGCGTAACCCCCTATCACGCACAAAATAAAAATGATCGGCGCGAGGATAGTGAACGGGAGTTTCAAAACCCAGATAAAGAGGGGGATAAATGAAATGTTGAGCAGCACTGAAAACAGATTCGCGATATAAAGACTGGCGATTAACCCCCACACAAACTCCGCGTGTTCGACGAACAACAACGGTCCAGGCTCGAGACCCCAGATCACCATACCGCCGAGCAGAATCGCAGTTGTCGGCGAGCCAGGAATGCCCAATGTCAACATCGGCAGCATAGAACCGGTGCTCGCGGCATTGTTGGCAGCTTCTGGCGCCGCCACCCCTTCGATATTGCCCTTACCGAAAGAGTCAGGGTCTTTCGACATCGTTTTGGCCACACCATAAGCCATCAATGAACCCGGGGTGGCGCCCGCCGCCGGGAGGATGCCGACGAAATAACCCAAGAACGAACCCATCAGCGTCCCCTTGATCGTCTCCTTCATGCCTCTAAAACCCTCTATCAAACGGCGAAAGGTGAGCGTGGCCTGACTCACATTCACGTCTCCCCCGCTGCTCTCAATCGTCCATAGTATTTCGCCAATACCGTAGATACCGATGGCGAGTACTAGGAAGTTGATGCCGTGGTAGAAACCGGGGATGTCGCCGAAGATCAAACGTGGCTGGCCGCTGATGATGTCGAGCCCAACCGCGCTCAGAACGAGACCGATAAAAATCGAGAACAGCGTCTTGGGGATATCATCGCCGCCCAAACCGACAAAGGTGGCGAAGGCCAGTATCATCAGGGCGAATTCCTCCGCGGACCCGAAGGCCAGTGCGACCGCCGCCAACGGTGGGGCAAATCCGGTAAATAGCACTATCGAGATAGTACCGCCGATGAATGACGCGGCGGCGGCGGTTATCAGTGCCCGGTCAGCCAGGCCCTGCAACGCCAACGGCCGCCCGTCGAACGTGGTGGCGACTGCGGTCGAAGCCCCCGGAATACCGAGCATAATGGAACTGATCGCGCCGCCATACATGGCGCCATAATAGATAGCGGCGAGGAAGATGATGGCACCGGTGGGCGGCACGATAAATGTCATGGGTAGCAGTATCGCCACGCCGTTTACCGACCCCAGACCAGGCATGGCACCAATAAACAACCCCAAGGCACAGCCCAAGATCACCAGCGCCAGGTTAAGCGGCTGAAATGCGACCAGGAAACCATTACCCAGGAGACTAAGAATTTCCATGTTCTTTCCTAGCGACTTATTTGCGCCAAATACTTCCGGTCAGCCAGGTGCATCATCTGGGCACGGACTGACCGATGTGGCCACTAAAAAAAGAAATCGTAAAGCGGGTAAAACAGCGGTTCCGAATACCCTTTGGGCAACGTGATCCGCAACACTATTTCAAAGAAGAGAAACGAGACGATCGGCGTTGCGCTCGCCAGTGCCGCCGTCGTAATCCATTGATGACGGCCCACATACCGCATGTAGAACAGAAGGAAAAGCGGTACGGCAAAATACACGCCGATTATATGAATAGCTGCGATCATCACGCCAAGTGAACCTGCACCGACCACGAACAGCTTGATCGTGGTCTTGTCCATATAGGGTTCGCTAGAACGTGATGGCGGGCTTGTGCGTCTTATCCAACGCACGATAATCGCGATGCAACAGACCAGCATGCCGGTTGCAAGCCAAAACGGCCACGCCCCACCGCCTGGACCCTCACGCGGGATCCAGCCGATGGGGAGTTCCGCACTCTTCCACATCAAATAAACGGAGAAGATCGCCATGACCACGGCCATAACGAGTTCGGCCAATCGCATGGTCGCAGCCCGCCTTTCTCCGTTTAGTTTTTAGACGCTATCTTTCTAATAAATTAGATCTCGCCGATGTCTTTCAGCATCTTCTGATGAATGTCTTTTTCCACGGCCCAATATTTCTTGAGTTTCTTGCCGGTCAAGAATGCGCCTCTGAGGCTCTTCTTCTTCATGTAGTCTTGCCACTCGGACGTCTTATAGACCTTTGAGAAAACCTTCTGATAGTACTTTTGGGCGCCCTTACTCATGCCCGGTGCACCGACCACACTGCGCTGCATGAAGTAGACCGGAATACCCTTTTGCCCGAGCTCTTGGAACGTCGGTGCATCAGGAAACAGTTCCATCCGATCCGGTGTAAACGCCGCGATTGGTCGCGTCGTACCCGCCTGGTAGAAGCCGAGCTGCTCGGAAGGGTTGTTGACGGTCGAGTCGGCATGCTTACCGGCTAGCTCCTTGGCAACACGGCCGCCACCCTTGAACGGGACGTATTTCATGTTGAGGCCATAAGCCGCGTTCAGGAAGCTGGTGAGCAATTGATCCTCTTGGCCCTTACCGGTACCGGCCATGATCCAATTGTTGCCCTTGGCCTTTGCGGCTTTCACGAATTGATCCACATTGGTAATACCAGAATCCTTGTGCACCCATAGCAGAAAAGTATCTTCCGCCATGCGGCCGACCGGCGTAAACGTGGAGATATCAACACCCAAACCTGGCTGGCGCAGGGGCGTAGTGTAAAAGCTATTCAACGTAACCATTACCGTATGGTCTTTGTTGACGCCCGATGCATTCTTGAGATGAATCAGGGATTCGGCACCAGAACCGCCTGGCTTATTGATAGGAATGAACGGCTTGGTTGACAGCTTGTGTTTCTCGATAATGGTCTGCATTAGCCGCGCCATCTTGTCGGCACCGCCGCCCTTACCGGCCATGATGACGAAATCGACCGGCTTCCTCGGCTCCCAGGCCCCTGCATCCTGGGGCGCCACGAGCGAACCAAATGCCATGACCAAAACCCCGAGAATTGTATACATTGCTGATCTGAAAAGAGTTTTCATTACCACACCTCCATGCTCGTTTTCGTAGAATAGGTAAGTCCGAATCTTGTATATCACACACTATGTTGCAGGCCAAGCGGCGGGTCAACGCCAGCGGCGGCGGCTCGTAGGCTTGGCTATTCACCGCTGTTTTATGCGCAGACAGCAGTACCCATGCCGTAAAGCGGTTTCAGGTCACGGTCTTGTGTCAACCAGGCTTCTAGAATACCGTACGCCAAGCCCTAATACAGCTTGTCAGTCAAAGGATTCCCATGAACATTCACGAACACCAGGCAAAGGAATTGCTCGCACGCTATGGCGTCGCTGTACCGCGTGGCGGTGCCGCGTTTAGCGTCGATGAGGCCTTTAAAGTGGCAAATGAACTCGGCGGGCCGGTATGGGTGGTCAAGGCGCAGATTCATGCCGGCGGTCGTGGCAAAGGGGGCGGGGTCAAAGTCGTGAAGTCCATTGATGAGGTACGCAGCACGGCTGGGCAAATGCTCGGGATGACACTGATTACCCACCAAACGGGCCCACAAGGTAAGGAAGTGAAACGTCTATACGTAGAAGAAGGTTGTGACATCGCACGCGAACTCTATCTGAGCATGTTAATAGATAGAGGCACCAATCAGGTCACCGTGATGGCATCAACCGAAGGCGGCATGGACATAGAAGAGGTGGCCGCGAACACACCCGAAAAAATTATAAAGGTGGCGATTAATCCGGCCATTGGTATGCAAGCGTTCCACGCCCGTCAACTTGCCTTTGGTTTGAAGCTAAAAGGAAAGCAAGTTAGTTCGGCGGTCAAACTTCTGCTCGGCATCTATGATGCGTTTGTTGGCTTGGATGCCAGTCTCATTGAAATCAACCCACTAATGGTGACAACCGCCGGTGAAGTCGTCGCACTAGATGCGAAGATGAACTTCGATGACAACGCACTATTCCGGCACGAGGACGTCAGTAAGTTACGCGACGAGAGTGAGGAGGATCCAACCGAACGCAAAGCGGCAGAGTACGACCTCAATTACATCAGACTAGATGGCACTATCGGCTGCATGGTCAATGGTGCAGGCCTGGCTATGGCGACCATGGACATCATTAAATTATACGGCGCCGAACCGGCAAATTTTCTTGACGTCGGTGGTGGTGCTACCAAGGAACAAGTGACAAATGCTTTCAAACTTATTCTTTCGGACTCAAAGGTTGAGGGGATTCTGGTTAACATATTCGGTGGCATCATGCGTTGCGATGTGATTGCTGAGGGCGTGGTAGCTGCCGCCAAAGAAGTCTCGCTAGATGTGCCGCTCGTCGTTCGGCTCGAAGGCACCAATGTCGAACAGGGTAAAGAAATCCTGGCACAATCTGGACTGGACATCGTGTCTGCCGACGATCTTGCTGATGCTGCGCAAAAGGTAGCAGTCGCCGTAAAACACTAATGGCCGTTCTCGTCGACAGAAACACCAAAGTCATCTGCCAGGGTTTCACTGGACATCATGGGTCATTTCACTCCGAACAAGCCATCGCCTACGGTACCCAGGTGGTCGGCGGCGTAACACCGGGCAAGGGCGGGACCGAACACTTAGGACGACCCGTATTCGACACCGTGGCGCAAGCGGTGACCACTACCGGCGCCAACGCATCCGCGATCTACGTGCCACCCGCGTTTGCGGCTGATGCCATTCTCGAAGCTATCGACGCGGGTGTCGAACTGGTAGTGTGCATCACCGAAGGTATCCCGGTGTTAGACATGGTGAAAGTCAAGCATGTACTCGATGATTCGGATACGCGGCTGGTTGGCCCTAATTGTCCAGGCGTTATTACCCCGAATGAATGCAAGATCGGCATTATGCCGGGGCACATCCATAAGCCCGGCAAGGTTGGCGTGATCTCGCGTTCCGGCACACTCACCTACGAGGCGGTGGCCCAGACCAGTGTCACCGGACTCGGTCAGACGACCTGCATAGGCATAGGTGGCGATCCCATAAACGGCACAAACTTTATCGATTGCTTGGAACTGTTTCTCGCCGATCCCAAGACTGAGGCTATTATCATGATCGGGGAGATCGGTGGATCGGCTGAGGAAGATGCGGCGGATTTCATCAAACAAAGCAAGACCAAGAAACCTATCGCTGGCTTTATCGCTGGTCTGACCGCGCCCCCGGGCCGGCGCATGGGTCACGCCGGTGCAATCATCTCGGGCGGAAAAGGTGGCGCTGATGATAAGATTGAGGCGTTGAAGAGCGCTGGCATTCATGTCGCTGATTCACCTGCGAGTCTAGGCACCACCTTACTCGAGGCCATGAAACACTGAACTGAAATCGCCAGCTGAGTATAGAACTGGCAGGTCACTCGAGATGGGGCAGGTCAAAAGGTACAGTCATCCAGGTTCCGCCCGTCGGTATGCACGCCTCCAACCGAAAGGGCGCCAGGTCGACATCGATGCGTTAGAAGAAGTACGAACGCTGTTGGGCGAGCGCTCGCGGCAGCGTGATCTGTTGATTGAACATCTTCATTTCGTTCAAGATCACTACGGCTGCCTGGCGGCGAAACACTTAACGGCGCTGGCCCACGACATGCGCCTACCCTTAGCCGAAGTCTATGAGGTCGCCAGCTTCTACGCCCATTTCGATATCGTCAAAGACAGTGAGAATCTCCCTAACATTACCGTTCGTGTATGCGACAGCCTCAGCTGTGAAATGGCGGGTGCACAAAAGTTGCTAGCCGAACTGCCGAGTTTGCTGGCTGGCAAGGCCCGCGTTGTGCGGGCGCCTTGCATGGGTCGTTGCGATACCGCCCCGGTGGCAGAGGTGGGTCATCACCATATCGATCACGCAACTAGTCAAACGGTGGCCAAGGCAGTAGACGGTGGCCACGTACATCCTGAGATTCCACGTTATACCGATTTCGATGCGTACACCGCCGAAGGCGGTTACGAGCACTTACGCCAATGTATGGATGGCAAGCACAAAGTCGATGATGTACTTGAGCAGTTAGAGAGTTCTGCATTGCGTGGTCTTGGCGGCGCCGGTTTCCCAACCGGGCGTAAGTGGCGCATTGTTCGCGGCTATCCCGGCCCGCGTTTAATGGCGGTCAATGCCGACGAGGGCGAGCCCGGCACGTTCAAAGACCGTTACTATCTTGAGCGCGATCCTCATCGGTTTTTAGAGGGTATGCTAATTGCGGCATGGGCCGTGGACGCAGACGCGATCTATATTTATTTGCGCGATGAGTATCCAGCCATTCGCGCCCTGCTGTTAGCGGAAATACCAAAGCTCGAAACAGCGGGCCTAACTGGTAATCGCAAAGCGCATCTGCGCCGTGGCGCCGGCGCCTATATTTGCGGTGAAGAGTCGGCCATGATCGAAAGTATTGAGGGAAAACGCGGTCTGCCCCGACACCGACCACCTTATGTCGCTGAAGTCGGACTGTTTGGCCAACCAACCCTCGTGCAAAACGTAGAAACACTTTATTGGGTGCGCGATATTATCGACAAGGGTGCCGACTGGTTTGCTAACCAAGGGCGCAACGGCGGCAAGGGCTTACGCAGCTACTCGGTCTCCGGCCGCGTGAAGCAACCTGGCGTTAAACTGGCACCCGCAGGCGTAACGGTACGTGAATTGATCGAAGAGTTTAGTGGTGGCATGCAAGACGGTCACGAGTTCAAGGCCTATCTTCCTGGCGGCGCCTCGGGCGGCATCTTGCCCGCGAGTATGGGGGACTTACCACTGGAATTTGGCACGCTGGAGAAGCATGGTTGCTTTGTTGGTTCGCACGCGGTGGTCATCTTAAGTGATCGAGACAGTACAAAAGATGCTGCGCTTAACCTGATGCGGTTTTTCGAAGACGAAAGTTGCGGTCAGTGCACACCCTGCCGAGTCGGCACCGAAAAGGCGGTAACACTCATGGCTCAATCGACCTGGAATCGATCGTTACTCGAAGAGTTGAGTTGCGCCATGACCGATGCGTCGATCTGTGGCCTAGGTCAGGCTGCATCTAATCCGCTGCGCTGCATGTTAAAGCATTTCCAGGAGGATTTGTCATGAGCCGACCAAGCCGTTCCATGGTTGATCAAGCGATTGAAGGTATCCGCTTTACCCTGGATGGCCAAGAGGTGGAGGCGCAGCCGGGTGAAACAATCTGGCAGGTCGCGAACCGCCACGGCACCACCATCCCCCACCTGTGCCACGCACCCAAACCAGGCTATCGGCCCGACGGTAATTGTCGGGCATGCATGGTCGAGATCGAAGGCGAACGCATACTTGCTGCCTCGTGCATCCGCCAGCCGACCGCCGGCATGAAGGTCACAAGCAATAATGCGCGCGCAAATAATGCTCGCAACTTAATAATGGAGTTGTTAATCGCCGATCAACCTAGGCGCGAAATCGCCCATGACGCCGACTCACACCTGTGGCAATGGGCCGATCGAATGGCCACTACCGAAAGCCGTTTCCCGCCTCGGGGGCAACCGGCACCCGATGCCAGTCACCCCGCCATGCGTGTACAGCTCGATGCCTGTATCCACTGTAACCTTTGTGTACGCGCCTGCCGCGAAGTGCAAGTGAACGATGTTATCGGTATGGCCTATCGCGGACACGGTGCCAAAATCGTTTTCGATTTCGATGATCCCATGGGGGATAGTACATGTGTGGCCTGCGGTGAATGCGTGCAGGCCTGTCCCACCGGCGCACTTATGGAATCGTTGCTGGTCGACGAAAAAGGCGTGGGCAAAACCGATCCGCTTAAGGAAGTCGAAAGCGTGTGCCCCTATTGCGGCGTCGGTTGCCAAATTATTTATCAGATCAAAGATAACGAAATCGTTGCAGTTCAGGGGCACGATGGACCTGCCAACCAGAACCGATTGTGCGTTAAAGGTCGGTTCGGTTTCGACTACGTCAAACACCCGCATCGGCTGGCCGAACCCCTAATACGTCGAGAAGATGCGCCCAAAGGTCCCGATGTTGAGGTCGACCCGGCTGATCCATACACTCATTTCCGCAAGGCCACCTGGGACGAGGCCTTAGATCTAGCGGCAGCTGGACTCAAAAAGATTCGAGAACGCGATGGCGGCGAGGCGCTCGCTGGTTTTGGCTCGGCCAAGGGTTCCAATGAAGAAGCCTATTTGGTGCAGAAACTCGTGCGCACTGGTTTCGGTACCAACAACGTTGATCATTGCACGCGCTTGTGTCATGCATCGTCCGTAGCAGCATTGTTAGAAGGAATTGGTTCGGGTGCAGTCACGGCGCCGTTCACAGCCTGCGAACAAGCGGATGTCATCATTGTGATCGGTGCTAATCCAACCGAAAACCACCCCGTGGCCGCCACCTACTTCAAGCAAGCGGCGAAGAGCAAGACACTCATCGTCATGGACCCACGAGGTCAAGCACTCAAGCGTCACGCCACACACATGCTGCAGTTCAAAGGCGGTACCGATGTGGCGCTACTGAATGCCATGCTCAATGTCATCGTCACCGAGAAACTGTACGACCAAGAGTACGTGAACGCACATACCGAAGGGTTCGAGAATCTCAAGAAGCACATCACCGATTTCACACCCGAGACGATGTCGGAGATATGTGGTATCGAGGCTGAGACGATTCGCACGGTAGCCCGAAAGTACGCGACGGCTAATGCCAGTATCATTTTCTGGGGCATGGGTATCTCGCAGCACGTCCATGGCACCGACAACGCCCGTTGTCTAATTGCGCTAGCGATGATTACCGGCCAAGTGGGGCGCCCCGGCACCGGTTTGCATCCCCTACGCGGACAAAATAATGTACAAGGGGCCTCCGACGCCGGTTTGATCCCCATGATGTTTCCTGATTACCAGTCGGTAGAGTTGGAAAATATTCGCAAGCAGTTCGAAGATGCCTGGGGGACGCCGCTCGATCCAAAACGTGGGCTGACTGTGGTCGAGATCATGGACGCTGTACATGCCGACCAGATTAAAGGCATGTACATCATGGGTGAAAACCCAGCCATGTCTGACCCTGATGTACATCATGCTCGCCAGGGGCTGGCCAAACTCGAACATCTAGTGGTGCAAGATATCTTTTTGACCGAAACCGCGTTTCATGCCGATGTAATACTGCCTGCATCGGCATGGCCGGAGAAAGATGGCACCGTTACCAACACCAATCGGCAAGTACAAATGGGACGCAAAGCGCTGACGTTACCGGGCGATGCACGCCAGGACTACTGGATTATTCAAGAAATCGCCCGTCGTATGGGACTGGACTGGGACTATACGGGACCGAGCGACGTGTTTGCAGAGATGGCACAACTCATGCCGTCACTGAACAACATAACTTGGGAGCGACTTGAGCGAGAAAGTGCCTGCACCTACCCCTGCGATGCGCCGGATGAACCAGGGCACGATATTGTTTTCGGCGATGGCTTTCCAACCGCCAATGGTCGCGCCAAACTCGTTCCGGCCAACATCGTGCCACCGGATGAGCGGCCCGATGAAGACTTCCCAATGGTACTAACCACCGGCAGACAGCTAGAGCATTGGCACACCGGCGCCATAACACGACGCGCACGGGTGCTCGATGAAATCGAACCGGAGGCGGTGGCCAGTTTGTGCTCTCAAGATCTGCGTCGGCTGGGTGTGAACCCCGGTGAGGCGGTGCGCGTAACCACGCGACGTGGCGCCATTGAGCTAAAGGCCCGGGTTGATAGCGCGATTCCCGAAGGCTGCGTGTTTATACCTTTCTGTTATGCGGAAGCGGCCGCCAATATGCTGACCAATCCAGCGCTCGATCCGTTCGGTAAAATTCCGGAGTTTAAGTTCTGTGCAGCACGCGTAGAAAAGGCTGCTTAACGTCTAATTCCCCAGCGTCGCCCGCCACCCACGAACGCTCGCAACAGCGCTGCTAAACGTCAATGACCATACTTAGAAGCTTGCTGTTTGTCCCCGGCAACCGTCCCAATATGTTACAAAAGGCCCTCGGTTTTAATCCCGACGTGTTCATGCCTGATCTAGAGGACTCTGTGCCAGCAGATGAGAAAGCCAACGCCCGCGCGGTGGCGGCTTCTTTTCTCGCAAAGCTGTCGAATACCGGGTCTTTGGTTATACCCAGGGTCAACTCGCTAGATAGTGGGTTATTAGAGCAAGACCTTGCAGCCATCATAACGCCCAAGATTTACGGGCTATCGATTGGCAAAGTGGAGACGGTTCAAGAGATCGCCGATATCTGCCGCCTTATCGAACCGCTAGAACAGAACGCGGGTCTGGCTACTGGCAGACTAAAACTGATTCCCTGGATAGAGTCAGCCAAGGCCATCGTTAATGCCTATGAGATCTGCTCGTCATCAAAAAGGATTATTGCGGTGGCATTCGGAGCTGAAGATTTTACAAACGATATGGGTATCGAACGCACCGATGATGACTCAGAGATTGCTTATGCTCGAAGTGCGGTTTGTATTGCAGCCCGAGCCGCCGACGTTGTCGCTCTCGATACGCCCTACTTTGGTTTTCGAGACACAGATGGCCTTCAGCGAGACGCCAACACCGCCAAGAAACAAGGTTTTAAAGGCAAGTTCGCCATTCATCCCGCCCAAATCGACATTATCAA
>JAOTYM010000059.1 GCA_029861845.1 Gammaproteobacteria bacterium
CTACACACGGTCAATAAATCACCCTATGAGCGGAATAATCTCAGAACCTGCCTCCGCCTTGCTAAGGAGGGAAGTACGATTCTGCTGATCGAAGACGCGGTCTATGCGGCTGTCAAGGAAACCGCGGTGGAAGATACGATGACAGAAGCGACGAAACAACACCGCGTCTGCGTTCTCGGTCCAGATTTGAAGGCGCGTGGCCTCGGTGAGGCCAGGCTCATTGAAAACATCAACGTCGTAGATTACGCGGGATTTGTCGATCTTGCAGTGGAGCACGATCGCGTTCAGTCCTGGCTTTGAGACAGACGCGTTGATAATTGATCATGACGAGGAGGCTGTGACATGGCGATTGAAGTAAATGGGAAGACCCTTGAGACCGATGAAGAGGGTTATATTGCGAATCTGAGCGATTGGAGCCCGGAGGTGGCCGAAATGATGGCTACCGAAGATGATTGCGAGCTTACGGAGAATCACTGGGAAGTGATCAACTTTCTACGCAATTATTATCAAGAGTATCAAATCGCGCCTGCCGTTCGCGTGCTGACGAAAGCGATCGGCAAAAAGTTGGGCGCGGACAAGGGTAACAGCAAATACCTGTACGAACTGTTTCCTTATGGGCCGGCCAAGCAGGCGTGTAAGTACGCGGGCCTACCCAAGCCGACAGGTTGCGTCTAATCTTCGTCCCGGCGTGTAGCGCCCCGGTGCTGCTCTTACTCGGCAAGGCAGAACGATGTCGGTGGTAACGGTCGTATATGCGCTCTTGTTTTATCTGGCAACGGCCGTCCTCGTGGCGGGGTTGGCCTATCGGGTCCAGCGTTACGCGCGCACACCACAACCGCTTAAGATTCCTACCACCCCGGCCCCGACCACGCGCACCGGCGTAGTGTTGCGGATGTCTCGCGAGGTGGTGTTTTTCGAGAGCCTGTTCAAGGGCAATAAGTGGACCTGGCTGTTCGGCTGGATCTTCCATTTCGCGCTTCTGTTGGTACTACTGCGTCATTTGCGCTATTTCACAGAACCGATCTGGGATTGGGTGACCCTGCTGCAACCGTGGGGAATCTATGCCGCTTATGCAATGTTGGTGGGACTGGTCGGTCTGTGGGCGCGGCGTTTTTTGGTGGACCGCGTGCGCTACATCTCGGCGCCCTCCGATCATCTGATGTTGCTGTTACTAATCGCCATCGCTGGTAGCGGTCTGCTGATGAAGTATGTGTGGCATACGGACATCATCGCACTTAAAGCCTTCTTTTTGGGTCTCATGTACTTCGACTGGCGGCCATTATCGCCGGATCCCTTGCTTCTGATTCACCTTACGCTGGTGGTCGTGCTTATGATCGTGTTTCCTTTTAGCAAACTGCTGCATGCGCCCGGGTTGTTTTTCAGTCCGACGCGTTACCAGGTCGACAATCCACGCGAGCGCCGCCATGTTGCGCCCTGGGCGGAAAAGTTTGGGCGCACGGCAAGTAGCAACTTATCGGAGTAGTGCGACGTGGCGAAAGAGCCGACATTCGAGACGCCGAAGCTGAAGGAATACCCTGTTATCCCTCTAATTCAAGAGGGGGCGATGCAACATATCAAGCCGTTCGTGGCCAAGGCCGAGTTTCAAGAGCGCTTGGGGTTTCCCGGTGAACTCGTAGAAGGCTGGAAGGATGTCGCGCTCAACAGAATGGGCGAGTTACTGAGCCAATACCGGTCAGTACAGGTGTTCCTCGATGCCTGCGTTAAATGCGGGGCCTGCACCGATAAGTGCCACTACTATCTCGGCACGGCGGATCCCAAGAACATGCCGGTCGCACGCCAAGATCTGCTACGTAATGTTTACCGGCGCTACTTTACGCTTGCCGGTAAGTATTTCCCGAAATTGGTCGGTGCCGTCGACCTTACGGAAGAGGTACTGGAGGACTGGTATCGGTACTACCACCAGTGTTCCGAATGCCGTCGCTGCTCGGTGTATTGTCCCTATGGCATCGATACAGCAGAGATCACCATGGCCGGCCGCGAAATTCTGGACAGCGTTGGCATAGGACAGAAGTACAGCAACGAGATCATCGGCAAGGTGTACAAGATCGGTAACAATCTCGGCCTCCCCGAACCGGCGTTGGCCGACACTCTGGAAGGACTGGAGGAAGAAGTGAAGGCGGATACCGGTGTAGACGTCCGCTTTCCGCTCGACCAAGAGGGAGCGGAGATATTGCTAGTCACCCCGTCGGCGGACTTCTTCGCCGAACCGCACGTCGATGGTCTGATCGGTTACGCCAAGGTGTTTCATCAGGCGGGAATCAGCTGGACTCTCAGTTCGTATGCTTCCGAGGCGGCCAACTTCGCGCTCTTTATTGGCAATTATGAGAATATGGAAAAAGTGGCGCGACGTATTCGTGACGCCGCCCTTAAGCTTGGTGTGAAGCGCATCGTCACGGGCGAATGCGGCCATGCCTGGCGTGTAGCCTACAGCTTCTGGAACACGTTGATTGGGCCATTCGACTTCCTCGATGCGAACTACCCCCAACCACAGCATATCTGCGAGTTTACGCATAGCCTTATGAAGCAGGGGGTTCTGAAGTTTAACAAGGCGGCCAACGACCACAGGATCGTCACCTTTCATGATTCGTGCAACATTGCGCGCGCTTCGCGCATGGGCGATAAGCCGGGTGGTCAGTTCGTCATTCCCCGGGAGATCATCAAGGCCTGTTGCAATCATTTCTATGACATGGCGCCAGAGACCATTCACGAGCACACCTTTTGCTGTGGCGGTGGCGGCGGACTTTTGACCGACGACTTGATCGAGCTGCGAGTCAAAGGTGCGCTGCCGCGTATGGAGGCCTTGAAACACGTAGTGGATGAGCACGGTGTGACACATCTGGTTGCTATCTGCGCTATCTGCAAAAGTCAGTTCGCCAAGGTCATGCCGTACTACGGTTTTGACCGTGACATGGTGATCAGTGTTCATCAGCTCGTTGGCGATGCGTTGGACATGGCGACGACGCACTGAGCGCAATCAAAGACATGAAACTTCAGACCGTTTTGAATGATGTTGAGGAGAAACAATAATGGCGACCCCCGCTAACGATGTAAAAAAGGATTTGACGTTCCGTAAGTTTCGCGAGGACGATTATAAATACAGAAACTTTCAGGAAGCGATCTTCGAGGCCGATCATTCGCACCAGTGTCCGACCTACGTTCATCGTACGCCGCCATGTCAGGGTAGTTGTCCTTCTGGTGAAGACATCCGCGGTTGGTTACAAATCGTGCGTGGCATCGAGAAACCGCCCAAGGATATGAGTTGGCAAGAATACGCCTTTCGCCGCTCGACGGATGCCAATCCGTTTCCAGCCATTATGGGGCGTGTCTGTCCAGCGCCTTGCGAGGACGGATGTAATCGCAATAACGTCGAAGACTTTGTCGGTATCAATTCAGTTGAGCAGTTTATCGGTGATACAGCGATTAAGGAGAATTTCAAATTCCCGGAAGCGCCGCCGATTAGCGGTAACAAGGTCGCTATCGTCGGCGGCGGTCCGGCAGGACTGTCGGCCGCCTATCACTTAAGGCGTAAGGGACACGCGGCTACGATATTTGATGACCACGAAGAGCTCGGGGGGATGATGCGCTATGGCATCCCAGGTTACCGGACACCGCGCGAGGAGGTCCTGGACTGTGAGATAGGGCGTATCTTGGACTTGGGTAGTATCGAGTTGCGCTTGAATACGCGCGTCGGCAAGGACATCGGCATCGAAGATCTCGAAAAAGAGTTCGATGCCATTCTTTGGGCGGTCGGTTGTCAGATCGGCCGCGCGCTCCCGGTTCCCGGTGGCGATGCGCCTAACTGTGTCAGCGGCGTAAAGTTTCTTGAGGCCTTCAATACTGGACGACTGAAGGTGACGTCGGAAAAAGTGGTCTGCATCGGCGGTGGCGACACCTCGATCGACGTGGTATCGGTCGCCCGCCGCCTCGGCAAGATCAAAAAATTTAATCCGAAAGAGCGCCCCGAGCTGGTGGTCCACGGCTTTGTTGCGCATGACTCTGCCTTTGTTGCCGCCCGTGAGGGGGCGCAGGTAACGTTGACCTCCTTGTTCGCCCGTCGGGAGATGACTGCGAGTGAGCATGAGGTCGAGGACGCGTTAAAGGAAGGCGTTACCGTGTTGAATGGGGTCATGCCGCTGGAAGTGATCCTGGGTGATGATGGACGGGCCCGGGCCCTCAAAATGGCAGAATGCGAGCTGGTTGATGACGTACCGATCGCTAAGAAAGGCACCGAATTCGAAATCGAGGCCGATCTCGTCGTATCCGCCATCGGTCAGGGTGGCGATCTTTCTGGTTTAGAGGAACTGGACAATGGGCATGGCCTGATCGATGCCGACAAGTTCTACCAGGTGAAGGATAGGCCGGGACACTTTGTCGCCGGCGACATCATTCTCCCGCACCTGTTGACCACGGCTATCGGCCAAGGGTCGATTGCGGCTGACAGTATCGATTACTACTTGAACCAAAAACAACCGCTCCAGCGTCCGCGGGTCGACGTACACCACTTCAATCTCCTCGACAAACTCCGGGAGACCGGCCTATCACCTGATGAATATGATCACAAACAGGAGTCGGGTACGGCCGAAAGGAAATTTGCCGTCCATAACTACGAGGATCGTTCCGCCCACGAGATCATCGCGTCTGACCACATGTTCCTAGCACATTTTGAGTACACGCCGCGTGCCAAACGCGCCTCCAGCGGACCGGGGGCAGATGAGGTGATTGGCCATTTCGAGGAACGTATTATTGGGCTGACCGACGAGCAGGCGATCGCCGAGGCAAAACGTTGTATGAGCTGCGGCATGTGCTTCGAGTGCGACAACTGTGTCGTTTTTTGTCCTCAGGATGCTGTTTTCCGCGTCAAGAAGGATCAGTCCACCATGGGCCGCTACGTGGATACCGACTACACGCGCTGCATCGGCTGTCATATTTGTGCGGATGTTTGTCCCACCGGCTATATCGACATGGGGATGGGTGAGTAGTCGGTGCCTGGCGCGGTGCAATGAAGCTTGTCAGTCTGGGCCTGCTCGGTGTGTTGGTTGTCGCAGCTGGTCAGGCTGGGGACAGCCGTATTACCGAGCCATCTTGGCCGCCGGCGAGAGCGAAGTTCAGTGACATCCAGGGTTGTGTCGAACCCACAGAGGTCATGCGCAAGGACCATATGAGGTTCTTGTTTCATCAGCGAGACAGGACTGTACACCAGGGGATCCGGACCGAAAGACACAGCCTGGTCGGATGTGTCGATTGCCACTCGGGCGAAGACCAGAACGGTAAGCCCATTCCCATCAATGCGGCTGGCCAATTCTGCCAGAGTTGTCATGCCTACGCGGGTGTAAACATGGACTGCTTCCAGTGCCATGCAACGACACCGCCGCTACAAACGAGCGCTTCTTATTTTCCGACGAAGATCGCCAAGCCTATGACGGTGATGACGTTAGCTGCGCTGCCCGCAAACGCCTGGTATTTGAGCTGCGATGGCTGACAACTCGAATCGATTACAGCCGGGGCGTCGGCAGTTTCTGAGTAAAGCGGCAGCGACAGCGACACTTCTCGCCCTCGCGCCTGGCGTTCGGCTGGTAGACCTTGCGCGGGCGCGGGCGGAGGATGAACCGGTTACCGCTGCCGTGCGCTGGGGCATGCTGATCGATACCACAAAGTGCGCCCAGGGCTGTGACGCCTGTGTGCGCGCGTGCGACACCGAGTTTGGTCTTACCACGTCCGATCGCCCCGAGATCGACGCGCACTATATTCGCAAGCTCGACATACGCGATGAACACACCGGCAAGACCTACTCCTTACCGATGCTATGTCAGCATTGCGAGCACCCACCTTGTGTCGACGTCTGCCCCACCGGTGCCTCGTTTAGGCGCGCCGATGGCATGGTATTGGTGGACAAGCATACCTGTATCGGCTGCCGCTATTGCATGATGGCGTGTCCGTACAAGGCACGGTCCTTTATTCACGAGGAATTGACAACTCAGCTGTCGCACGCCCCCCGTGGCAAGGGTACGGTCGAAAGCTGTACATTCTGTGCTCACCGCGTGGACCGCGGTCAGATGCCGGCGTGTGTCGAGAGCTGTGCCGCCGAAGGACATCACGCGATGGTCTTTGGCGATGTTAACGATGCGAGCAGCGAAATCGGCAAGCGTGTTCGCCAAGTGCCCAGTCGGCAGGTTCGGGCGGACCTTAATCTCAATACTGCTGTGCGCTACGAGGGCCTATAGCGACTCATGAAGACTGCTCACTACCGCACCATCGAAGGGAGAAGTGCAGGGTATTATGGTTTGCTTGGCTTGCTAACCGTTATTGTGCTGGCGGGTCTGGCGGCGGCGCACTATATGGAAGTCGAGGGCCATCATGTCACCGGTATGAATAACCAGATCGTATGGGGAACGCCCCATGTCTTCGCCGTGTTCTTAATCGTTGCCGCCTCCGGTGCGCTCAATGTGGCCTCTGTCGCTTCTGTCTTCGGCCGAGCAATGTATAAGCCGTTGGCGCGCCTTTCCGGGTTGTTGGCCATGACTTTGTTGGTTGGGGGCCTGGCCATCTTAGTGCTAGATCTGGGTCGTCCCGATCGTTTAATCGTGGCGATGACGTATTACAATTTCAAATCCATTTTTGCCTGGAACATCTTTCTCTACATCGGCTTTCTTGCCGTCGTCGTGATGTATCTATGGATGATGTTTGAGCGGCGCATGAACCAATACAGTACGACCATGGGTTACGTCGCGTTTATCTGGCGTTTGGTATTGACGACCGGTACTGGCTCGATATTCGGTTTTCTCGTCGCCCGCCAGGCCTATGATGCTGCAATAATGGCCCCCATGTTCATCGTGATGTCGTTCTCGTTCGGCACGGCGGTTTTTCTGTTGGTGTTGATGGCGGCATACCGGTGGACAGCTTGCACGCTTGGCGATGCCATCGTTCACCGTCTGAAAAACCTGCAGGGTATTTTCGTCGCGGGCACACTTTATTTCGTGCTCGCCTATCACCTTACCAATCTCTATGCAGCCGAACACCATGGGATCGAACGCTTTCTACTGATCGATGGTGGTGTCTATCCAACGATATTTTGGACCATCCAGATTGTACTCGGTGGCCTCGTGCCGCTCGCCCTATTCTATTTGCCCATGTTTCGTAGGTCGCGCATATGGATAGGCGTTGGTGCGGCGCTGGTGATTATCGGTGGATTGGGCCAAGTGTACGTCATTATCATAGGTGGCCAAGCCTATCCGCTGATGATGTTTCCAGGAACGGAGGTAAGCAGCAATTTTTTCGACGGTGCGGTGGGGACCTACACACCGAGCCTGCCGGAAATCGTGCTAGGAGTTGGTGGCAGCGCGTTTGCCGTGTTGTTGACAATATTGGCCTTGAGAGTATTGCCGTTCCTGCCGAGGAGTCTATCGGACGCCGACTTAACCACCGATGGCGGCCCATCCGCGGTTGCCGACGAGATTCGAAGTGCGCAAACCTAAGGTGACACGATGGCATCCTTTCCAGACAAGGTTGCGCTGCCACATCGAATCACTACCGATGATAATCATCAGCCAGCCGTGAGTATCACCGCGTGGCTCATCTACTGATCTCTGCCGCCCGTAAATCGTCAGGTAAAACGACGATAACCCTGGGGCTTTGCGCAGCGCTAACCAAGCGCGGTTACACGGTGCAGCCTTTCAAAAAGGGTCCCGACTACATCGACCCTATGTGGCTGGCGGAAGCGGCCGGCCGCCCCTGCCACAATCTCGATTTCTACACGATGGGGACCGAAGAAGTCCGAGAGACCTTCGCGCGCCGTAAGCATGGGGCCGACGTGGCGCTGATCGAGGGCAATAAGGGTTTGTATGATGGGCTTGACCTCGATGGTAGCAACAGCAATGCGGCATTGGCCACGCTGCTCGGTGCCCCCGTCGTTCTGGTTATTGATGCCCGAGGTATGACGCGCGGTATCGCGCCTCTGATTCTGGGTTACCAGGCCTTTGACCGCAATATCCGTATTGCTGGCATTATTCTCAGCCAACTTGGCGGGAGTCGGCATGAAGGCAAGCTTCGTGCCGTGATCGAGCACTATACCGACGTGCCGGTATTGGGGGCAGTGCACCACGATCCAGCCCTGCAAATCGTAGAACGCCATCTGGGCCTAATACCCAGCAATGAGGCCGACGAGACGGTTACGCGTGTCAAACGCATCGCCGATGCGATCGCGCAGCAGGTGGATATCGAAAAAATATTAATGGTGGCGCAAAGTGTGACACCGATCGAGACCACGGCCCCAATCCAGCCGGCGCGGCACCCTCGGCCAGATGTCCGCATCGGTATCGCGCGTGACGCCGCCTTCGGTTTTTATTACCCCGGTGACCTCGAAGCGATGCAGCAAGCCGGCGCCGAGTTCGTTCCCATCAATACCCTAGGCCAGTCTGTGTTGCCGCACATTGACGGCTTGTTTATCGGTGGTGGGTTTCCAGAGATGCACATGGCAACATTGGAACGAAACGTCATGTTGCGTAACGCAATTCGTGATGCTATCAACGCGGGTATGCCAGCTTACGCTGAGTGTGGTGGCCTGATGTATCTTGCTCGTAGTCTGACCTGGAAAGATAAAACCTGCCAAATGGCCGGTGCCATACCCGCTGATGTCGTGATGCACGACCGACCCATGGGGCGGGGCTACGTTCGACTTAAAGAAACGGGCAAAGGACCTTGGTCGTCGCTTGATCGGGACGGCCAGCCCAGAGAACTGTGGGCTCACGAATTTCACCATTCGAGCCTCGAGAATATAGGCGAGGGAATCGAGTTCGCATACCGCGTGCTACGCGGTACCGGGGTTGATGGTGAATGGGACGGTATTGTTTACAAAAATGTCCTGGCGAGCTATGCGCATCTGAGAGACGTAGAACGCGACCATTGGACGGCTCGTTTCGTGAACTACGTGCGATCGCAAAAGCGGGCGTGGTCCGATCAGCTGTGGGCAACCCAGCTAACGTAACGCAGGCCAAGGTACAAGATATGTTGACGATTACGGAACACGCAGCAAAGCAGATTCGCGCGGCCGCCAAACAAGGGCATATGGAAGGCATGGCATTGCGGATCGCTGCTAAACGTAAACCTGATGGTGGCATCGAATATGCGATGGGTTTTGACGACGTCGACGGCAAAGACACGCGAATTTCTGCGCACGGAGTCGATGTTGTCGTTGCCGCCACGAGCACAGAGCTGCTCAAAGATACGGTGTTGGATTATGCTGAGCTGGAGCCCGACGATTTCCAGTTTATCTTTATAAATCCGAACGATGCGCACTACGTTCCGCCAAAGGTAGAGCCTCAATAACCGCAACTGGTGAGGCACACAAACCGCGTATGCACGGGGGCAGAAAGTGGTGTCGGGCCTGATCTCGAGAAAAGGTATAATAATCGAGTTAACCGGGTCGCGAGACGACCCCAGGCTTTGATGAGCGCAAACAAGGTATGATTGGCAACCGAAGTGTAGACGGACAAGCGCGCCCAGTCCCCACGAAGGATTCTGCCGATCCAAGCGCGCGGCCTATAAGCCATGGCCTGAGGCGGGGTCAGCTATTTGGCTCCTTAGTCGGTGTGCTGGTCGTGCTATGTCTATTGGCCATCACCGGTCTGCTGATGCAGTGGCGCCCCGACTATGTCGATAGCTTGTGGGGCCTGCAATTGGTGTTGGTCCTTGCCGGCGTCCTCCTCATCGGTCTGGCCATCTTGTTTATGAAGCGACATTTGTTGGAACCGCTGGCAGGTCTGCGCGACTGGGCACTGCGGATGCAGAGTGGCGACCTGTCGGCACGCATCACGGAGCCAGTGCCTGGAGAGTTTGCGGAGCTCACCCACGACATCAATCGGCTGGGCGAGGCGCTTTATAAGTGTTCTCAAGATATGGAATCGCTGGTACACGAGCAGACCGAACGCCTGGCGCAAAAGACGCGCTCTCTCGAAATACTCTATGACGTTGCCACTAACATTAATGCCGCCCGTGATCTGGACGACCTGCTGAAGCGTTTTCTTCCTACCATGCAGGAAGTCGTCGACGCGCGTGCCGCCAGCGTACGCCTTGTCACTGAAGACGGCCAAATGCGTTTAGTGGCTAGTAGGGGCCTCGGCGACGAGGTGGCCGAAGCGGAACGCCTGCTGCCCCTGGACCGCTGCCTGTGCGGCAAGGCGATTGCGGCAGGGGATATTAAGTATCAGGAGGACATCCGCCAGTGTTGCGAAGTCATCGGGCGGCCATTTTTTGATGATGCCGGCGATGTAAAGATGATCGCCGTGCCCCTTCAATATCGTGGGCGCACAATGGGCGTCTACAACCTGTTTGTGACAGAAACGGGAATTGTGGCGCGCGAAGACATCAAGGAGCTGTTGATGAGTATCGGGCGTCACTTGGGCAGTGCCATTGAAAAGGCGCGTCTTGACGATGAAGCGATCCGCCTGTCGATCATAGAGGAACGCACCCGGCTTGCTCACGAGCTGCATGATTCTCTCGCGCAGACGCTGGCTAGTCTACGATTTCAGGTCAGGGTCCTGGATGAAACCCTGCATCAGGGTGACGAATCCGCCCTCTGGCAAGGGCTGGAACGCGTCGAAAACAGCCTCGATGAGGCCCATTCGGAGCTACGCCATCTGATAGCGCATTTCCGCTCTCCCGGTCTCAACCAAGGTTTGATCCCGGGGGTCGAAGAGCTGGCAAACCGGTTTCGCAGAGAAACTGGTATGCACATTTTTCTACAGAACAAATGGGGCCAGGCGCGTTTTCCCGCGGATACTGAGATGCAGATTCTACGCATCGTGCAGGAATCGCTGAATAATGTGCGTAAGCACAGTAAGGCTCAAACCGCGCGTGTTATGTTGGGTACCGACGGCAACAGCGACTACCGTGTACTAGTGGAGGACGACGGTGTTGGTTTTGATCGCCCGATCATGGAGGGCCCGCCCGGCGAGCATATTGGCTTGACTATCATGCAAGATCGTGCCCGGCAACTCGGCGGCGAGCTGCGCATTGAAAGCGAGCGGGGGGAAGGTACGCGAGTGCTGCTCACGTTCCATGACCCAGGTCATGAAACCGGTAACATGCAGGTCCTGCGGCAGATAGCGAAATAACTATGCGGGTACTGTTGATAGATGACCATGCGTTGTTTCGGGTAGGTCTGGAGGGCCTGCTCGAACGGCGGAATATCGAAGTGGTTGCGGCAGTGGGCGACGGCCAAGAAGGACTGCGGTTGGCACAAGAGCTCAAACCGGACGTGGTGTTACTCGATATGAGGATGCCGGGGATGGGGGGGCTGGACGTGCTGTGTAAGCTGCGCGAAGGTGGAACCGAAGTTCCGATCGTGATGTTGACCACGAGCAGCGATGAACAGGACCTAGTAGAATCGCTGCGCTTAGGCGCACAGGGCTATTTGCTCAAAGACATGGAACCCGATGAGCTTGTAAACACGTTACGGGATATAGTCGCCGGAAAAACAATTGTTACCCCTGAGTTGACCAGTGTGCTCGCCAAGGTTGTGCAGCAACAGGGCGAATCCCCCACCTCCGATGAACTGGCGGCGCCCTTTGGGGACTTGACCCCGCGCGAGCGTGAGATCCTATGCCACGTGTCTGAGGGCCAGAGCAATAAGGTCATCGCCCGCGAACTCGGTATATCCGACGGCACCGTGAAGCTGCACGTCAAGGCGATCCTACGCAAGCTTGGTGTGCATTCACGGGTAGAGGCGGCAGTGATGGCGGTCGAGCAGGACTTATGTCAAAAGTTACAGCCCTGATTTTTTCAAAAATGTGTCACGGTATACCTTCGGCAATAATGCTCAGCGTTCGATAGGAGCCGTGCCTACATAGGTAGATCGGACTTTCTGTAATACCACTACGTATCCGGTTGGGGCATCGGGAGGCCGGCTAGCTTGCAGAGCTCATGTATCGGGTCGGTTGGGAATAAACGGTAGATATGCTTCTCGTATTCCTTTCTTTCACGGAAACGGCTACTTTTTTGTCTGCCCAGGGTTAGTATCATTTGGCGCATCGTCGGGTTCGTCTGTGTCTCCTTATAGTAATCTCGGAAATACCAGATCAATTCCCAGTGATCGACGAACAGCTCGATTCCTTCATGCTGCGCCAGTTTCGCAGCAAACTCTTCGCTCCACTCATCGATGTTAGACAGAAAGCCTTGTCCGTTCGTCTCGACGATCTTACCCTGGATGTCAAACTTCACGCGGAACCCCCGAAGCGAAATCAGAGGTAATGCTGTCTGTCCTTTCTGCGCGTCCTTGCCTTTTGGATGACTCGCCCTTTGATTGCCTCAACGCCCGGAATCTCTACGGTAGGGTACTTGCCATTTAGCGGTTTGAGCAACCAACGTGCCTCCTGGAGGATCAGCTGGCGAAAAAGATACTCGTCGTTGTAATCGGCGACGACGTAACAGCCGTCATCGAGGACACCGGTTGGCTCCACGATAATAACCGTTCCCTCATCGAACTCGGGTGCCATGCTATCGCCCAATACCCGCAGGGCGAAGGGTTCGCTACCTGCACAACTACTCATGACACTATTTCTCGCATTAATGACCCAAGAAAGTTAGCCCACGGTTGGATCGATGCAGTCTATAACATGAGCTAATATTGCCCAAATAATGCGTGATGTAGTAACGACCGTTTTCATCCCTTACTACCAGGAAATAGGTAGAGAACTCAATCGCTTATCGCACGCGCACGTTCTATCAGACACGAGCAGATTTGCGCTTGCCCATTGTAGGTCGACTTGGTTAGCAGCTGATGGACAATCGTTTGGGCTTACATAGTGGGGTATACTTTTGACTTGTCTAAGCGTTTGTTTAACGTTTTTTTGGGATTCAGCTAGTCGGCTTTAAAGCGGGAGATGATATAGATGGCAGACATCATGAAGTTTATTGTCAACAAAGAATCCGCTGATGAGGACACTCAGGGTAATCTCATGGATTTGGGTGAATGGAACGAGACTATCGGTCTATCGCTCGCTCGGCAAGAAGGTATCGAGATGACCGACGCGCACTGGGAGGTGGTATCCTTTCTTAGGAAGTATTACATGGAGCATGGTGAAACGCCGTATGCACGTAAGTTGACAGAAATTCTTGAAAAAGAGTGTGCGGTAAAGGGTGGACGCAAATACCTATACCGTCTATTCCCGAAAGGTCCAGTCACCCAGGCTAGCCGCATTGCTGGCTTACCGGTTCCACAACATAGCGTGGACCCCTCGTTTGGATCATCACAGTAAGCGTCAAGTTATCCCCAGCTAACAAACTAGACTTGGCTGCGTTTGAGATGCCTGGTAGTTTTCGGAAGGTCGCCAACACTTGCGACATACAACCTGGCAAGATGAAGCGGGTTGAGCTAGACCGTCATCTGCTGCTTATTGCTAACGTGGATGGGAATTACTATGCGCTAGATGATACCTGTACCCACGAAGACGCTTCCCTCTCCACTGGCTCGTTACAAGGCGATCTGATCAAATGCCCCTTACACGGGAGTCGCTTTAATGTCAGGACGGGCGCGGTATTGGAGGAGCCTGCAGAAGAAAACCTAAGAACCTACACGGTTGTGATCGATGGTCGCGATATTCTTATCCAGTGGTCCTAATCGTTGATGGATAAACCCGGGATTAACACCGCGATACCGAAACGGCGTTACAGGCTTGGTGAGTTTTCGTTAGTGGTGCTAGGCGAAATCGATAGCGCTGATGGGATTGATTACGGTTATATTCTCGCTGCTGTCAGGGAGGGGGAAGCGGAGCCCGGCCTTTACATAACTGCACAAAGTGACCCCCAACAGCCCACGCAAAACAGCTTGTCGATGCGCGTCATCATGCGAGATGGGTCAGAGGTTATCGGCATGTCTAATCGCTGGGGCGATTTGGAGTTATTTACATCCGATGCCTTGGACATCGTGATAAAAATATTGGATCTTGCTGACGAACAACCTTTTCGCTTGCTGTGATCCGGCTTGCACTGGGGCTACACGTGGCCCATAGCCGGTGCTTGGCCTGAAGCACAACGATCAGCCCCAGCGTTGACCTGTATCAAAGAAATCCCAGGTTGTGGCAAGGCATGCTTATGGTTCGAAAGCATCTAGCCGGAACGATGTTTCTAGGTGGCGATTCAACATTTGAGGAACACGTTGATGAAGAATATTGTGATACTTGGGGCAGGGACGGGCGGCACCATTGTGGCTAATATGCTTAGTCACAAACTCAATCTAAAGGAATGGCGCATAACGGTTATAGACAAGGCCGATACGCATCTCTATCAACCGGGCCTGCTCTTTATACCCCTTAGGCTTTATGGCTACGCTGACACCGGCGACGTTACGAAATCGATTCAGGACCCTTTACCTAGCAACATTACCTTGGTAAGAGCGGACATCAAGTCAATCGATCATCAGAACAAGACGGTTGAAACCGAGAACGGCAAGGTTGGTTACGATTGGCTTGTTTGCGCGCTGGGGTGTCGAATAGCCCCAGAAGAAATCGAGGGTTTAGAAGACGCCTGGGGGAAGGGGGTCCATAGCTTTTATACGCTCGACAGCGCATTGGAATTCCAAAAAGCGCTGGACAATATGAGAGAAGGACGATTAGTTATCGACATTGCCGAGATGCCGATAAAATGTCCGGTGGCGCCGATAGAATTTGCCTTCTTGGCGGACTATTACTTTCATCTTAAGGGAATACGAGATCGGATCGATATCACGCTAGTTACTCCGTTTAGTGGGGCATTTACGAAACCGGTGGCAAATAGAGTTCTGTCCGAAATCGCAGCGGAAAAACGCATAAACATTGTTCCCAATTTCTCGCTCGCGAGCATTGATGCCGGCAAGAAGACAATGAAAGCTTACGAAGGCACTACGCTCGAGTATGACCTCGCCTGCGTAATACCACCAAACCTCGGGCCCGACGCGATCGAGGATTCCGGGCTCGGTGATGGTACCGGCTATGCGTTGACTGTCCCGAGAACCCTGAAGAGCCGGAAAGCGGACTGCATATACTTTCTCGGGGATAACACCAACGTCTCAACTTCAAAGGCGGGGTCGGTTACCCATTTCGAGGCTGAAACGGTGGTTGAAAATCTGTTGCGAGAAATCGATGGAGAAAAGCCGCTGCCAAGTTTCGATGGCCATGCGAACTGTTTTATCGAATCGGGTTTTCACAAGGCCCTGCTCATTGATTTCAATTATGATGTCGAACCATTAACGGGGTCATTTCCATTACCGTATGTGGGTCCCTTTTCACTACTTAAGGAGACCCATATTAATCACATGGGAAAGATCACTTTTAAATGGATTTATTGGGATATGCTACTACCGGGCTATCTTCCAAAGGTCCCATTGCTGCCGTCGCATATGAATTTTGTCGGCAAAGATCTAATGACGACCCCACAAGTTCGCCACTCCAAGGAGATGCGAGTAAAGGATGTCATGAGCAAGGACGTCGTTACCGTGAAACGGGGAACATCGCTGGCTGAAGCCGCAAAGATGCTGATGGAACATCGTGTGAGTGGTTTGCCCGTGGTAGATGTCGACGACAAACTCATCGGTGTGCTCACAGATGCGGATTTCATCGCGGCGATGGATATGAGCGGCGATCCTGTGATCAAAAGTATGTTGGATAGGATTATTAGAAAGAATAGGCCGAAGAAGAGGATGGGTACTATCGTGGATGATCTTATGACCAAAGATCCGGTAACCGCGAGAGAAGACGATACCCTTCAAAGGGCAATCGAACTTATGGACAAGAATCAAGTTAAAAGGCTGGTCATTACGGATACGCAGAACCAGGTGATAGGTGTCGTGTCTAGGCCAGATTTGATGAAATTGTTCACCATGAAGTGATGATGTTCGCTAACGCGGCGCAAAGCCGCAGATACCTGGTTAGGTGGGGTTGGCATTACTGGTTGTCATAGGTTCAAACCACGCGAGTTTCTCCTGAAGTCGAACGACTTCGCCGACAATAACTAACGTAGGCGCGTGTACATCAGCCGCCTTGACAATGTTTGGTAATGTTTCGAGGTTTCCGATGAATACCCGTTGCCGTGGGGTGGTGCCTTGTTCTACCAATGCGGCCGGCATGTTACCTGCCATCCCATGGGTCATTAGTTCCCGACAAAGTATTTGCAGGCCTTTAAGTCCCATGTAGATCACCACTGTCTGTTGCGGCTGTACCAGGGTATCCCAATTCAGGTTTATGGAACCGTCCTTTAAGTGGCCGGTGACGAATATGCAGGACTGAGCACAATCGCGGTGGGTAAGCGGGATCCCGGCATAGGCGGCGCAGCCCGTGGCGGCGGTGATACCGGGAACGACTTGGAAGGGAATACCTTCCTCTGCCAAGGTATCAATCTCTTCGCCACCGCGACCGAACATAAACGGGTCGCCTCCCTTGAGACGTAATACCCGTTTGCCTTGCTTGGCCAAACGCACCATGAGTTCATGAATCTCATCTTGCCGTACGGTGTGGTAGTTTCTTCGCTTACCAACGTAGATCCGTTCCGCATCCCGGCGCGTCAAGTCCAGAACTTCCTGTGTAATCAGTCGGTCGTACAGCACGACATCAGCCTGTTGCATGAGGCGCAACGCACGAAACGTGAGCAGGTCAGGGTCGCCGGGCCCACCACCGACCACATAGACCTCGCCCGTCGCTTGTTCCCCTGCCGACGCGTTCTGAACCGCGTGCTCCAAGGCGGCATAGGCGGCTTTCTCCTGACCGGCAAAGAGCATCTCAGCCACCGGTCCTTGTAGGATTTTTTCCCAGAATATGCGACGTTCGTTTGTTGTCTTAAACCGTACTTTCACTTGTGTCCGAAACTTCTCGACCAGTGCTGCCAGTCGCCCATAGGCGGCGGGCACGAACGTTTCAAGGCGCGCCCGCAGCAATCGGGCCAGCACCGGGGAAGCGCCACTGCTGGACACCGCGATCAATACCGGGGAGCGGTCTACAATCGAGGGCATAATAAAGGTACACAGCTTTGGCTGATCCACTACATTAACAGGCACGCCGCGTTCCTGGGTTGCGATCGACACTCGTTGATTGACGGCGGCGTCATCGGTGGCGGCAATGACGAGTGCGTAGTCCGTCACATCGGCTGGGGCGAAGGCTGCTTGCTGGTGGGTGACCTGTCCGTCTTTGGATTGCTGCATCAACATCTCGCACAGGGCGGGCGCGACCACGGTCACGTGCGCGCCGGCGCGCTGCAGCAGCGCGACTTTACGGGCCGCTACGTCCCCGCCACCGACGACGAGGCACGGTCGGTCTTTAATGCGCATAAACATGGGTAGAAATTTCATGGCAATCGATCTGCAAGCCTATGTAGATAAATCACTAAAGCTGCGTCATTAGAGTCATGGCTTTAAATCGGGCATGTACGTTAATGCGTGTGTTCGATGAATAACTGCGTCTGCGGCAAGCCTCGGTTAAGAAAAAAGAACTCCGCCGTGTTTGCTATAGACGTTGGTCCCGCCAGATAGACATCACGTTCGCTCAGGTCGGGATAGTCATCGGTCACCCGCGCTAACAACCCTTCGATCAGGTGATCTTGGTGCACCGACTCTTCATGTCCCGGGCCGGATGCCGCTCGCTCGTTAGCTGTAGCGTCGAGCGATGTGTATTCGAAGTTATCCAACGCATCCGTCCACGATCGGCAAAGATTATGCAGATAGTGGCCGCCTTCGCCGTACGCAATCCAATACAAGTGCATCGATTCGGCCATGTCCAACGCCATAGCATGTTCAACCAAACTTTTGATGGGAGAAAATCCCGTGTCACACGCCACAAAGATGATTGATCTCGGTGAATCTTCTTGTAGTACGAATTCCCCCTTTGGCCCGTCAACGGAGACGGTGTCAGCACCCTTCAGTTCAGTAAATACATAATTTGAGAAACGATTTTCGGGATGTTTTCGAATGTGAAATTGAAGGTTTCTGTCGTCGCACGGACAGCTCGCTATTGAATGGTTCGCCGCGAGCCCATCGCTGACCTCCAGCGATACGTACTGCCCTGCCAAAAACCGCAGCCTCTTCGTCCTTGGGGTTTGTAGATGAACCAGCATAACGTCATCGGAAAGCCGTTCGGTCTTCTTCACGCGCGTCTCTATGTGCTGGACCGGAATGTCTTGCGCACCCCCTGCCTCCAGCGCCTCGATCACGAGGTCGGTGACTGCTGTGTTTGCACACAACAATTCATAACCCTGGGCTTTCTCTGCCGCGCTGAGTACATAGTCGTGGTGGCCGATATGCTTGATTTCTCCGGATACGATGCGTGCTTTGCACAAACCACAGTTTCCGTTACTGCAACCGTAATTGATCGCAAGCCCTGCGCGCAAAGCGGCTTCGAGGATGGTGTCTGTGCCCTCGAGCAAGAATTCGTGTCCACTTGGGAGAATTTTTATTTGTGCTGCCATGATACGAAGTAAGCTATCCTTTACCAGAAATCGCTCGGGAAGATCCGTAGCGTGTGGCTGCTCCTGGAGCGCCTGCGAAAGCCAAGCATTAAGCCCACTAAAGGCAGAAGGCTGGTCGGTGTCACCAGTCTGTTCAAGCTCGCTAAGCTTGTCTTTTAGTCTGTCAACTAGCGAGGTGTATTTGTCTAACCGTGTCTTCGCCTTAGCAAGTTCTTGGCTGAGCTTCGTCACCCTTGTAGCAAGCGTTTGCGCATCGGGTAAAACGACACGATCCGAGACGACTTTCGTGAGCGCATTATCCTTGAACTCTTGCACTCGCTCCAGCATAGAGTTGTCGGTTAGCCGCAGTGTTGCTTCTGGATAAGCACGCAGCAGCTCTGTGAGCGCAATCATGCCTTCAAACGTGGCAAGCTCTCCCTGCTTAATTTTCTTCTGAAGTGACCCACGCGTTACGCCGACAAGCCTTGCCGCCCTGGTCAATGTCAAAAGCTGTGGCATCTTATGTCACCGCCGAAGCGCACCATGGCCGTCTTTGCGCTTGAACGATACGAAGGCAAGAGCGGAGACGGTCAGCGATCGAAACCAGCCAATTTGAACCATCTCCTGGCCTCTTCTGGGTCCTTTTCCACGCCGTTGCCCTCTTCATACATCATGGCTAGGGTGGTCTGCGAGCCGGCTAGGCCTTGCTCAGCCGCGAGCCGAAACCACTTGGCTGCCTCAGAGCCATCTTTGTCCACGCAATCACCTTCGAGGTACATAAAGCCCATACCGTGTTGGGCAAGCGCATGGCCCTGATCGGCGGCCGTGTGCATCCATTTCACAGCCAGCCTTTCATTGCGAACTCCGCCAAGCCCATTTTGGCACATGATTGCGATTCGGTATTGCGCATCTGCGTTTCCGTCTTCCGCGAGCGGTGTTAACAGTTGCATGGCCCGTGAGAATTGTTTCGCCTCAAAGGCGGCAATACCGCTTGCTAAGTCCACACTGTTATCTTCGGGCACGCATTACCTCCATTTGCCGGTTAATTCCAGTATCTACTGATCGTCAATCGTGGACTAGTATCCGTCCCCAAGGTGACAGAGTAAATCCTGAAGCGGGGGCGGTTGCAACAGTCCTAAAAAGCCGATAGCTTAACGCGCCGGTCGCGAGAGAGCTGTTCTCAGCCGCGTTTCAAACAACATTCATTATAGCGATAGTAGCTATGAACGATGCGGATCCCATTGTCAGTATGCGTTCCTGTATTCAAAGGATCGCCACCGGACCCGAGCTTAGTAAGGACATCTCCTTCGAAGAGACGCGCACGGCGATGGAATTTATCCTTCAAGCAAAGGTGGACCCAGTTCAAGCAGGCGTCTTTCTTATCGCGCTGCGCATGAAGCGGGAAACCGATGATGAAAATAGAGGCGTCCTGCAGGCAATCTTGGATACGACGGAAACGACGGTCGCGCCGGTGGATGAGGTCTTCGATGTGGCCGATCCCTACGATGGCTCGACGCGGGGTCTGCCGATGGCACCGTTTTTGCCAGCGGTGCTCAGCGCATGCGGTATCCCTGCCGTGTCCCATGGCTTGGAAAGCGTGGGCCCGAAATACGGTGTCACCCACCGCAAGGTACTGAGAGCGGCGGGCATCGATGTCGATCTCACGCCAAGTGAGGCGGCCGCGTGTGTCGGGCATCCCGATATCGGCTGGGCCTATGTCGACCAAAAGATGTTTTGTCCAAAGCTGCATAATCTTGTCGGTCTGCGGACCTTGATCGTCAAACGACCAGCAATCACGACAGTGGAGGTGTTAGCGGGGCCAATTAAGGGTCGGATAAAGACACACCTTGCGACGGGCTATGTGCATAAGCCCTATCCGCGCATATACGCTTTGCTCGCTCACCAAGCCGGGTTTGACTCAGCCATGTTTGTACGTGGTGTCGAGGGTGGCGTAATCCCCTCACTGCAACAGCCGAGTAAGGTGTTTTATTATCATGGCAATAGTGAACTGCAGCAGATGGCGGTGGATCCGACCAGCATCGGCATAGAGCAACCGAAGCGCGCCGTTGCCATTCCCGAACTTTTGCCCAAGGCTAAGAAGAAAGGTGACGAGATTGCCACGACCCTCGATACCGAAGCGGTTGCGGGAACCGCGGCCGAGGTGGGGATAGCGGCGTTAGAGGGAAAGCCCGGCCCCGCCTATGACAGCCTTGTCTACGGTGCCGCCATCTGTTTGCTTCACCTCGAACGTTACGGATCCCTCCAGGCCGGCGCCGATGCGGTTCGTAAGGTGATTGACTCCGGGGAAGCATTGCGCCGCTTTCAGGCGTAACGGGGTCAGAGACAGCTAGACACTGTTTGATCGATGTATGTCTTGTCACGGGGGGAGTCCTATTGTTAGGTCGCATTCATTCTCTGTCATTAAATTTTTATCGATCCACGCGTGTGAGAAAATGAATGTGTAGATAATAGATGCTGTGGTAATGGAGAGTTAAGACACGGCTCTATCCTGGTGTAGGCTCACCGGGTTTCATTTCATAAACCAGGAGATATGTTTGCGATGTTCATGCCACTTACAATTCCTTATGGTGCCGTTATGCTTTTCAATGTCCTAAAGCTGAAACAAGGTGTAGCTACGGAGGACGTCGAGCTTGCCATCGGCGAGATGTGCAACGTCGTGAAAAATACATATGGTGATGAAAAGGGCGGGTTCGTCGGTGGTCAGGTCTTCAAATACACGGGCTTCGTTTCTGAAGAGGGCTCATTTGCCGTGGGCAAGGAGACTGAAGATCACATTGCAATTGTTACCTATTGGAAGTCTTTCGATCACCACGAGCGATCACACGCAGATCATATCTTCAAAGAGAAATTTGCTGCGCTGGGTGAGTTTTGTACCGATACCTATGAAATCGGCTATGAGATGCTCTGGCAAGGCGCGCCGGACGAATAATGGGCCAAGATAAGCGTTCGCTGTTCCATGAGTACTGGGTGTACGATCGAATACTAGCCAATTGGTATATCCCATGGTCAGGGCGTATCTGCGGGCCTCGGTCGGTTTATTCGCACGGGCGACTCAAGGCTGAATTAGAACAGCAATAAATCTAACCGCCCGGGTTGCCTTTCACGGACATTGGCTATAGTTCGCGCATCGCTTTAGAGATAGGCGAATCCTCTCAGGCCCACCCCATCGGTGGAGTATCTTCCCTCCAAAAGCTCAATAGAATCGTGTTGTGGTCAGTGCCAACATGATGCCAGCCAACGTGAGCTTGATTGGTTCTTGTGGTTGATGACGACACATTTAAACGGATAGCGATTGATTTATGTCAAGGATGCCTCTGGCTGCGCCAAAGTAGAGTCTACGACTCGTGAGTTTTTTGAGGAGGATCCATGGTGAACAGAAAAATCTGTAAGCTGACATTGGCGTCTGCAATCGGTCTCGTTACTTTTGTGCCTGCGGCTGCGTTTGCTACCAACGGCTACTTTTCGCATGGCGTCAGTACTAAAGAGAAGGGTCTCGTCGGCGCCGGCGCGGCTTATTCACAGGACACGCTTGCAGCAGGTACCAACCCGGCCGGCATGGTCTGGCAAGGCAACCGTTGGGACGCAGGTGCATCATGGTTCAGTCCGATGCGTGAATACACCGCCGACGGCAGCCCGCCAGGTGGTCCCTTTGCCGCGAACGTCGGTGCCGGTGGTCCGAACGACACGGTCAATAGTGAAATGGAAGATTTTATTATCCCACAGTTTGGCTGGAACAAGATGCTAGATGCCGACAGCGCCTTTGGCGTGAGCGTCTTTGGCCGCGGTGGCATGAACACCACCTGGAAGGCGAAAGATACCGCCGGCGGTTTCGGCGTGTTTGGTTCACCCGCCGGCGCCGGTGGCGATGCAGGGGTGGATCTCGGTCAGCTTTTTATTATGCCGACCTATTCCAGAAAGATTTCAAACACCTCGTCTTGGGGGGTCAGCGCAATCGTCGCCTACCAAACATTCAAGGCGAAGGGGATAGTAAACTTCTCGGGGATTTCGATTGACCCGGCGAATCTAACAAATAACGATGACGATACGTCAGTGGGTTTGGGGTTCGCAGCCGGTTGGCAGGGCGAAGTGGCGCCGGGTTGGACCCTCGGGGTTTCATACCAAAGCGAGATCAAGATGGACGAGTTCGATGACTATGCCGGCCTGTTCGCGGAGCAGGGCGATTTTGACATTCCATCTACGTGGATCGTTGGCCTCGCCTGGGATGTTACGCCCAAGTCGAAACTTGTTGTCGATGTACAAAAGATCAACTATACGGATGTCCCGTCTGTCAGCAATCCGTCCCTTGCAAGGTTAGTAGCACCGGGCTGTGCGCCAGGCGCAGGACCTGGCGGGAGCGGTGCAGGTCCGGGCTGCCTTGGCGCCGACGATGGCGTTGGTTTCGGCTGGGACGATATGACGGTTTTCAAGATCGGTTACGAGTGGGCAACCAGTCCGGACTGGACCTGGCGCGTTGGTTTCAGCGACGCCGATCAACCGATCGATGAGGATGCAGACATTCTGTTTAACGTCCTGGCGCCGGGCGTTATGGAAGATCATTTCACTTTTGGCTTCACCCGCAAGCTCGGTAGCAACACAGAGCTTAACTTTGCCGCCATGTACGCGCCAGAGGAGTGCATAGAGGGGCTCTCTAACCCAATACCAGTACTCGGTGGTGGTCCGGGAACGCAGACGACGGAACTCTGCATGGATCAGTTTGAAGCGGCGTTAAGCTACGGCAAAAGATTCTAACAGCCGTATCGTGTTTCTCATCGGTTAGATAGTTTGTGGGTCTTTTGAAGACATGGCGTGGGTGGTTATGAAAACCGGAATTAGAACGATTGGAGGCATCGCCGCGTTGCTGCTTGTGGCGAGCCTGGCGCAGGCGGCGCCGGCCCTGATGTCGCCCGAATGGGCCACCCAGGCATGTGAAGCATGGAACGAAGATCCGATATTGACGGAGCAATTGGTCGAGAAGTGGATCAAGAATGACCAGGATCGTGGGTACAAGGTCGTGCAGCTTTATCGAATGGATTGCGCCGATAGTCCGCGGGTGGAACTTCGAATTTCTGAGGAGGATGGCAAAGCCATGTGTGTGTATGGTGGCCCAGTAAAGGCGACGGAACTCAACAAGAAATCGGACTATTTGATGTGGGCCAAAACCAACCGCTGGCAGGAAATGGGCGCGGGAAAATACGGACCCATGCGGGCTATGATGTTTTTTCGCCTGAAGTTTAAGGGACCAAAGTGGGAAGCCATGAACCATATGGGCCCTTTCAAGAACTTCCTGCTCCTAACCGGCACGGTACCGAGCGACACGTCAAGCTGTCCGTAATTAAACGAGATATCCTCCCGCGTGGTGATTGATGGGGCGCAGTTAGCGCCCCTTTTTCTTGGCCATAGAGTGTAAGCAACATGTGATACGGACCGGACCGGGAATCTTACGGTACCAATCGTGTAGGCGATATGTTCAAATATTTTCTTTATGTCCCCTACTGATTTTCCATGGTCTGTGGTTACTGACGGATTGAAATAACAATGGCTGCCAGTTCTGAAAAGCGCTTTCTTGCCTTGCTTCGTCGCCTTCCACCAGAACAGTTGGAGCACTTAGTAGACTACGTCGAGTTTCTGTCGCAGCGTCATGGGCTGCCTGAAGAGACTCCGGAGCCTATACATACCCCGCGCCCAAGGGAGGAAACGGTGGTCCAGGCAATCAGGCGGTTATGCATGAGCTATCCAATGATCGACCGTAGTGTGCTATTCAACGAAACATCAATACTGATGGCACAACATACCATGGAAGGGAGAGCCGCCCTGGAAATTATTGACGAGCTGGAGCTCCTATTTCGCCGACACTACCAGGTGCTTGTCGAGCCTCATAAAGACGTGGGTGGTGAGTAAATGCGCTGGGATCGCCGCTAAGGAAATGACGAGCACACCTAACTTCCTTTCTAGGTTCCTGGCATCTATCGCTTCAAACACGCAACCGAACAGGCAGCCAGATTTGTCAAAGAGTTCCCTGTTTTTCGGTCCTGCTGGCACGTATGGGTCAGTCTCGAAAGTCGCGTTGAATTGACCCAGGACGTCTTCGGGACTCTTCTCTGAGGTGTACTGTGACGAACTATCCCCATCACTACATAGTCAAAGCGAGCGGACAACCACAGGGTTCGGTCACCGCTGAGGCGGACAACGTTCTCCCTATCAACACGGCGCCGCCGGTAGAGTTTGGGGGTCCAGGCGATCAATGGTCACCGGAGACTTTGCTGATGGCGGCCATTGCCGACTGTTTGATTCTGTCGTTTCGAGCCATTGCCCGGGCCTCGAAACTCGACTGGCAGGAACTCACTTGTGAGGCGAAAGGTGTTCTGGATCGTGTTGATGGCGTAACCCGGTTTACGGAAGTCATTTTGACAGCCATGCTCCGCATTCAGACGGAAGCTGATCAGACCAAAGCGCAGCGATTGCTGGAGAAAGCCAAACAGACGTGCCTAATTACCAACTCGCTCGCCACCGAGTGCCGACTCGATGCACATGTTCAGATCGACCAGTAGTAATTCGATCAAGATGCAGCTACGCGTTATTTGGATCTGGACGGGAGCCTCGACCTGGCGCGTGATGTGGTCGAAGGGCGGTTTCGTCTTGCGGGATGGATATCTTTTGACCTCAAACGCGCCCAGACTCGGTGTAGTGCCACTGAGATGATTGTACGAGTCACCAGTAAGGAGTAAGCAATGAGAACGAACGTTGTAACTGTTATGTTATTTGACAAGATGCTCAGTGCCCGTTCGGCGTAGACCCTAGGATCGAAGGTGGCTATCGTTCATCTCCAACTCTACTAAAGGGACGCAGAATGTCGAAGTATGTGGGCGCAATCGATCAGGGCACGACCAGCACACGCTTCATCATCTTTGATCATGCCAGTAATGCTGTTGCGTCTGCCCAAAAGGAGCATGAACAGATCTTTCCGCAACCTGGTTGGGTGGAACACGATGCCACTGAAATCTGGCTGCGAACGCAAGAGGTAATCAATGTCGCGCTCGCGAAAGCCGCGATAAAGGTCAACGAAATCGTGGCAATCGGCATCACTAATCAACGTGAGACCAGCGTGGTGTGGGAGCGCGCAACGGGCAAACCGATTGGCAACGCGCTTGTTTGGCAGGATACGCGTACCAGCGATATTTGCCGCGAGCTAGCCGAACAAGGCGGCCAAGATCGATTTAGACCAAAGACCGGCCTACCGCTAGCGACCTATTTTTCTGGGCCGAAGATCAAATGGATTCTCGACAATGTCGACGGTGCGCGTGCGCAGGCGGAGGCTGGCGAATTGTTGTTTGGCAATATGGACACCTGGTTGATTTGGAATTTGACGGGTGGTCCTTCGGGTGGCGTGCATGTAACCGACGTCACCAATGCCAGCCGTACCATGTTGATGAATCTGAGCACACTGCAGTGGGACGCCGAGTTGCTCGATGCCATGGATGTGCCCCCGAAGATGTTGCCTGCGATCAAATCCTCAAGCGAAGTCTATGGTCAGGCTACGGGTGTGCTGGGCGGCGTCGCGGTCGCCGGTGATCTTGGCGATCAACAAGCAGCGCTTTTTGGACAAACCTGCTTTTCGCCGGGTGAGGCTAAGAACACCTATGGCACGGGTTGTTTCTTGCTCGTCAATACTGGCAACACGGTGGTGCACTCTGCGCATGGTCTGATTACAACGGTCGCGTATCGGATTGGACAACAACCGACGGTGTACGCGCTTGAAGGCTCGATCGCCATCGCCGGTGCCTTAGTGCAGTGGCTACGGGACAACCTCGGAATTATCGAGCATGCTCCTGAGGTGGAAGGCTTGGCGCGTTCGGTGCACGACAATGGCGGCATTTATTTTGTGCCGGCCTTCTCGGGTTTGTATGCGCCCTATTGGAAAGACGATGCGCGTGGTGTCATTGTCGGTATGACCCGTTATATCAACAAGGGCCATATTGCCCGAGCCGGCCTGGAGGCTGCTGCCTATCAGACCCGCGAGATTGTGGAAGCGATGCAAAAGGACACAGATACGCAGATCGCTAGCCTCAAGGTCGATGGCGGTATGGTCGCGAACGAACTATTGATGCAGTTTCAGGCCGACATCCTAGGAATTCCGACGGTGCGACCGGGCGTGCCCGAAACCACGTCACTCGGCGCGGCGTATGCGGCGGGTTTGGCGGTCGGATTTTGGGAAGACGAGGATGGCTTA
>JAOTYM010000151.1 GCA_029861845.1 Gammaproteobacteria bacterium
GCTACCGAGTACCCAGGCTCTATTGGTCGATTCCCGAATGGCGCTCAGGGTGTCCGCCGAGCGCTTGGTTCGAAATAGATGGCGATAGGCTGCTCGCGGCGCTTCCGGGGTTGGCCCTAGCCTGCGATAGACACTATGCGGGGTTACGAGCAGGTCTGTGGCACCCCGTGTGTTGGCCGCGTAGCTGGAATAGGGGTAGGCCGCTGGATGACCGACTATGGCCGCCTGTACGGGGTTCAGTGCGATGTAGCGCATACAGGTCAATAGTATAGTCTTCACTGTTAACAAGCGTGGCTTTGTAGCGACCTTCCCACCGGGTGCCGGTACGGTCATAGACATAGTTGAAGTATTACACATAGTAACGCCCTAGGCGCTGCATGACCTTGCCGATGCCTTGCTCGTGGGGGTTATCAACAGATGCACATGATTAGTCATTTATACCTAAGCTTGAATGACGCACGCCTGTTGGTCACAGGCTACCTTAAGCTTCCGCAGATAGAAGGCGTAATCTGCTGTCTCCGCAAAGATGGGTTCGCGATTGTTACCACGCTGAATAACGTGTTGCGGTTGCTCGGGCAGGACGTAGCGCGGGAGTCTGGCCATGCCCTATCATAGTTTATCTCGCTATATCGATCGGGTCTGACCCCATTGATTCGATTGTGATTGCATTGATTGTGTTTTTATCGGCGTGGAGATTGATCCCGCTAAGGCAACCGCGCGCGCAGTCTGCGAAGAGCTGTTACGCAATAGCATTCTTAGTAAGGAAACCCACGATACGGTCGCCAAAGAAGAGTTGGATTGGGCCTTCGAGCGCATTAAGGACGTGTTCGAGACAATGGAGCGGATGAATAGCGCGGCCTGATTATAAAGCCGCGTCTACGGCGTTGCGCCGCGAGCCAAGAGAGAATATCCGAATCTGGGATAACATTTCTTTTGAAATAACGGTCCGATCAAAGTAACCCGCAAGCAACATTAGCCCCGTTCTATAAATCGTCACAGCGAATCGGAGGGGTATTAGGGGAACCCTGATTTGTTCAGAGTTTCTCTCGCTAGGGCAACCGCGCGCGCGGCCAGTTCTGCTTGTAGGGGTGGATAGCGGCGTTGCCGAACACGCCCGCCGTGGTGAAGGGGGCCTCAGCGAGCCAGGATTCGGCGGCTTGCCGATCCGGAAAGTCGATGACGAGCAAGCTGCCGATCATGGTTTCTCCGTCGTCGGCCAACAGCGGGCCGCCAGTCAGTATGCGGTCCTCTACCTTGCCGAGGTGTGCGTACTGTTTTGGACGCAGCGACAGACGCTTGCCAGCCGTTCCCGGTGCATCGAGGATATAAAACGTGAACAGCATGTGAGCCTCTTTGTACGTTCGTTGAATCGGCTTGCTGCGATCAGTTACGTATGATCGACGGTAACCAGGTCGTAATCTCCGGCACCGCAATCGCCAGCAGCAGGAAGAACACGATACCCAGAAGGAATGGTGTGTTGGCGCGCAGCACTTCCATCTGATCGACTTCAGCGATGCGGCCAGAGATGAACAGCGCGATTGCCATGGGCGGCGTCACCTGGCCGATGACGACCGCGATCACCATGAGTACGCCGAAGTGGACGAGGTCGATATTGTAGAAGAGCAACGTCGGCAAGATGATCGGTACCAACACCGGGATCAGGGGGTCGAGAATCATGCCGGCGATAATGGCGAGAATCACCATCGCGAGCATGCGCATATACTCGCTGTCGCCGATGGTAATCAAGTCGATAATCACTACCAGCGCTTCCGGCACATGGGCGTTGGTAAGCCCGGCACCCAGGGCGAAGGACAGGCTGACGATGACCAGCAACTCTCCAGTGAGTTGCACAGCGTTGGCCAGCACCCGGTAGAGCCCGCGAAGGTTGATTCGACGATAGACGAACATTGCCAGCACCAGCGCAAAGATTACCGCGAACGCACCCGCCTCGGTCGGGGTGAACACCCCGATGACTAGGCCGCCCACGATGATCGTCGGCAGCCCGAACGACAGCACCGCGCGGCGTCCAGTGCGCACCACTTCGGACACCAAAAAAGCAGCGTAGGGCTGCCAACCACGGCGTCGGGCCAGGAACGCGATGATCGCCATCTGGCTCAAGCCGAGCAGGATGCCCGGAATTAGGCCCGCCAAAAACAGTGCGCCAAGTGAGGTGCCGGTGACGGCGGAGTAGAGGATCATCGGAGAACTGGGCGGCACCAACGGCCCGATGCCCGCCGACGAGGCGGTTACCGCGGCCGAGAAATCGGCCGGGTAGCCATTCTTTTTCATGGCCGGGATGACGACGGAGCCGGTTCCAGCCAGGTCGGCGGTGGACGAGCCGATCATGCCCCCGAAAAACATGCTGGTCACCACGTTGACGTGGGCGAGTCCGCCGCGTAGCCAGCCGACAATGGCGCGCGCGAACTCGAACAGCCGCCCCGAGATGCCGCCGGCGTTCATCAAACCGCCGGCGAGCACGAACAATGGTAGGGCGATGAGGACGAAACGGCTCATCCCCGAGATCATGGTCTGCGGCAGCGTCAGCGCCCAAGCGCCCGAGAGATAAAAGTTGAGGATCACGGCAGAGGCGATTGCGATCATCATCGGCACGCGCAGCACCAAAAGGCCGCAAAGCAGAGCAATAGAGACCACGGCGCCGATCATGCGCGCGGCTCCCAGCGCGGTGCGCGCCGTTCATCCATCGCCGGTGGGTCCTCCGCGGCGGCGCTTATATTCACGATAGAGCACGACCAGAAAGGCGATAGCACCTCCGAATCCGCCGATGACCAGCGCGGTGGTGGAGGCGCCTTTGGGTGTATCGAGATAGGTGGTCCGGTCATTGCCGAATAGGAGAACGTATTCCGTCGAGATCCAACCGATAAAAAATAAGATGGTCACGCACAAAAGGTAGCCAGCCGGTGCGAGAATGCGCTGCGTGGAGCGAGGGAGTTTGTCGAAGAAAAAGTCGATCCGGATCATCGTCCCCCTGCGGATGGCAAGGAACAGCCCGCTCATCGCCAACCATGGCATGAGTAGCAGCACCAGCTCTTCGGCCCAGACGATGTGGGCGTCGAACGCATAGCGCCCCGACGCGTTGATGAAAATGACCCCGACCATGGTGCAAAGGACGCCAACACCCAATGCCTCGACGGTCTTGTTGACGATACGGTCGATGCGGCGCAAGCCGCTATCCGGGTCGCTTAGTTCGTATTGACGCGACGCCTCGTCGACGTCCTTGGCCAACCGGTCGGTGTGCGACGCGGCCACCGGTTTATCGGTTTCCGGCTCGCGGTCCGAGGTCATGTGCCCACCCGACAGCTAGCGTAGGCAACGTCGGCCGGTGAACAGGGGCGGTCCGCGATCGAGCGTGACATGGGGTGCGTTCCGAGCGGTGGAAACGAGGGCAGCGGAGCACGCTCCGCTGCCCGGTCCAATGGTCGGTGGCTACTTAACAGCCTTGAGCACCGCGTCCGTGAAGTCCTTGCCGGCGACCTTGGCGATCTCGTTGGCGATTGGTACTGCTGCCGCCCGGAAGGCGACCGAATCGATTTCATTAAACTGCGCCTTGCCCTTGGAGAGCGCCTTGATCTCATCGAGGAGCTTGGCGTCGTTATCGGTGCCGTACTGGCGGCTTGCGCCTTCGGCTCGTAACGCTGCGCGATCGACCGCAGCGCGTTGCGCCGGGGTCAGGGAGTTGTACTTCTTGAGGTTCATTACGAGTGTGATCGGCGTGTACACGTGGCGCGACATGGAGATGTACTTCTGTACTTCGAACCACGACCACTTGCGAATGTTGCCGAGCGGATTCTCCTGACCGTCGACCACGCCTTGTTGCAGCGCCAGATAAACTTCGCCGATGTTCATGGTGATGGGGCTCGCACCAAGCATCTTGAAGGCCATGTTGCGGGTCTTGCTGCCGGGCGTGCGTAGCTTCAGCCCCTTGAGATTAGTCGGCACGACGACGGGCCGAACATTGTTGGTGATGTGGCGGAAGCCAATTTCACCGAAGCCGAGCACCTTGAGGCCGGCCGTTTTCTGAAACGATGCGTCGAGCTGCCTGCCGATGTCGCCATCCAGGACCTTGGCTACGGCCACGCGATCGTTAAATAGGAAGGGTATGTCGAACACCGCCCATTTCGTATCGAGCGCCACGGCGTCCGAACCGATGGGAATGACATCGAGCTGGCCGGTCCGTACCTGCTCCATGTGCACGATCTCATCGCCGAGCGTGCCGCTGTCAAAGTATTCAATGGCTACCTGGTCACCGAGTTCCCCTTTTAGAAAATCCCGGAATGACGCCAGCATGTGCTGCGTGGCAGCTCCGGGCGTGCTCTCCACCGAGAGCCGCAGCTTGAGCTGATCGGCCTCTGCCCCCGCGCTTATCAACATCGACGCAAGCAGGGCAGCCAAGGTCGACCGCAAAAAGTGTTTCATTTTCATGGTCTTATTCCTCCTAGACGGATTGTTTTCAATTCGCTGCGCCGTCGGCAATCACTCGGTAGGGCGTAGCACGGCACCCAGAAACGCCTGCAACTCTGCCAGATAGGGGTGAACGCCGAGTATACCGCAAACGTCGCTCGGGTAAGGAACTGGCAAATGCGGTGGCCCCCGCGGCTGGGGGGTGACGACATCGCCACGCTAGTAAGGTTTCTGGCAGAATGTCGTCACTCGACCGTACTAGCGCTGCGGCACGTAGGGAGCCGGGGGAGATGACGTTCATTGATCGGATCGGAATAGACGTACAGGCCAAATTGCCTCTGGAAGAAGCGGTCGCGTGGGCGATCGCGCATGGTTTGCGCTACATCGAGGCGGAGGCTGACGTCACGCCCAACGCCTTCGAACGGTTCGACGAGGCGCTCTGCGAGCGCATCAGCGCCCAGTGCACCGAGCACGGCATCAGCCTCGGTCTGCACACGCTATCGAGCGTAAACACCGCCGAGATATCGCCTTTTGTATCCCCGGCGGTGGACGCGTATCTCCAAGGCTATGTAGATCTTGCGCGACGTCTGGGGGCGAAGTGGATTGTCGTTCATGCCGGTTATCATTTCGGGGACCAACAAGCGCGCATGCACGCAAGTCTCGAGCGACTTCTACGCGTGGTTGCGTACGCGGAGCATGCCGGAGCTAAACTGCTATTGGAGAACCTCAACTGGGAACCGGACCTCGCCGAAGTCCATTACCTCGCGCACAGTATCGAGGAGTGTCTTTACTTTTTCGACCGCATCGACTCGCCGAGCCTCGGCTGGTCGTTCACGGTCAACCACGCAACGCTGGAGCCCGAGGGGATCGAGGGGTTCATTGACGCGCTCCCGATGTCGCGCTGCGGCGAGGTGCGGCTTGCCGACAACAACGGGAAGCACGAGGTGCACATGTTTCCGGGCGATGGCATGATCGATTTCGGTAAGCTTTTCTCACGACTCGAGTCGTTGGGCTATATCAGTCACTACATGTGCAACTTCGGCACTCTCGAAGACATGCTCCGCGGCCGGCAGCGTCTTGGGGAAGCGGCTCGCGCGGCGGGCGTCGCCGACGCGTAGCAGAACAAACCCCCGGTCTTCAGGGCGGCTCGGCCTTGATGTTGCCACTTCCGGGCAGTTTCTCTATCAACCGTTCCTATCTCCATTTTCCTGCACCGTTCGATCACAGAGCCATTATTATCAGCGGTGGCGACTTCAACTTTGAGGTCACCGATCCATAAGTTTGTAATGCGACCTGGCGACCATTCCGAGCACCATCAACACGTACACCAGGGCTGGGACGGACCTAAGCCGTACAATCATCCTCACCCGTATGCGCCGCTCCGACACAAGCATCTCTACATCATCGACTTTCATCGGTCCATTTGGCCTCGCGGTTAGTTGTGGTCCGCCCTTCGGGTGCGGATTACAACAGTCAGCAGTATTTCGCAATAAAGGAAAAAGGGGACGCAACCCTTATTCTCCAAGTCGACCAGACGTCCAGGCTAATCGTCCGCCGCGCAGCGAAATCCGATGTGCCGATGACCGTGTTCGACCGCCCGGGAATACCCGGCGCGGAAGAAAGTTGTGAGCTGGTTGGGAGATGTGTCGAAGACATAATCGCCGCCACGGGTCACGCGCTCGCCATCCGCGTTGGGATTCTCCCGACCGTCGTCCGCGCGGTACGGGTAGGGGCGGTACAAAGTACTGGTCCACTCCGCGAGGTTACCCGACAGATCATGCACGCCCTCGGGCGTTGCGCCAGCAGGTCTGCGACCGACTGGCTCGTGCGCGCCGCGGGTCCGCGCGAAGACTGCACGCGCCGGCGTGGGTGGCGCGTCACCCCAAGGATAGATGCGGCCTTCGCGCCCGCGGGCAGCCGCCTCCCATTCCGCCTCGCTCGGCAAACGCGCGCCGCGCCATCGACAGTATGCCACCGCACCGTACCACGTGGCCTCCGTCACAGCGTGGTTTGCGAAGCCCGACGCAGGCACGAAGCGACTGGCTGAGAGGGCGATTCGCGCATCGGAGTCGTCCAATTCGATGAGCGGCGGCTCGGCACCGTCGTCGAAGAGCAACACCGCGTCGGGGCCTTGCACGTCGTTGGGCCGGGCGCGTCCGGCCTGGGCGTCCCCGACGACGCGCACGTTGAGCGTCTCGAGAAAGCGAACGAACTGCGTGTTGGTCACCTCTGTGGCGTCGATGCGAAACGGCGCGAGCTGGACTTCGTGCGCCGGCCGCGCGTCGGACGGTCCATCGTCGGTGCCGATACGATAGGTGCCACCCGGGATAAAGACCATGTCCGCCGCCGTGGTGTGCCCGAATAACAGGAGCGAGAGAAGCACGATCCCGCCGGCGACCGATCGGAGGAGCTTGCTGGTTTTAATGGGTTCGAACATCGCCCGACCCTGGGCTGTTAGGCCAGTGACCTCTGCCGTGTGAATCGATTGCTGTCTTTCCATCCCACACCACTCTAGCTCACTTCGGCTAGCTTCAGCAAAGACTTAGGCGCTTAGGCTCAGTTAAACAGAGTAGGGTGGAATAGGTAGAAGTGTGATGGTGTTGAGCACAAAATGAGCACAGTAGTATCTCGTTCTTATGCCTTTGATAACGTCGCAAATTACCGGCGGCAAAAAGCAAAGTGCAGCGGCGGTTTTTGTCGTCCGAGTGTATTTGCTGTTTGATGACGGTATTCACCTGACAGTTGGCCTGATCTAACAGCGTGGCCATACCGCCCCTGGCTGGGTTATAGAAGGAGTAGATGAAGCTCTGACTGTAACCTAACAGGAGAAACCGGTATGACC
>JAOTYM010000060.1 GCA_029861845.1 Gammaproteobacteria bacterium
TCATTGTGCGCCAGGCGCGCGGCAACAATCTAAAGGCAATCGATGTAGCGATACCGATTGGCCTATTCACATGTGTAACCGGCGTTTCTGGTTCCGGAAAATCAACCCTGATTAACGACACCCTTTACGCATCTGCCGCCAAGTACCTTTATGGCAGCAATGTCGAACCCATGCCCTGTGCCGGTATCGAAGGACAGGAGCAAATCGACAAAGTCGTAGACATAAATCAGAGCCCGATCGGGCGCACACCGCGTTCCAATCCTGCAACCTACACCGGTCTCTTTACCCCCATACGCGAGCTTTTTGCGGCGACTCCCGAGTCACGGGCACGCGGTTACAGCCCTGGGCGTTTTTCGTTTAACGTGCGCGGCGGCCGTTGCCAAGCCTGCCAAGGTGATGGTTTGATCAAAGTAGAAATGCATTTTCTACCCGATATCTATGTGCCTTGCGATGTGTGTAAGGGCAAGCGCTACAATCGGGAAACACTGGAAGTTCGCTACAAGGGCAAGAACATCCAAGAAATACTGAACATGACGGTCGAAGAAGCGACTGCGTTCTTTGATGCGATTCCTGTCGTCAAGCGAAAACTTGATACCCTCATGGATGTTGGCTTGTCTTACATCACGCTTGGACAGAGCGCAACCACTTTGTCGGGTGGTGAGGCTCAGCGAATAAAGCTTGCCCGTGAGCTCTCGAAGCGTGATACCGGGCGCACCCTGTACATCTTGGATGAGCCCACAACCGGCCTACACTTTCATGACATTAAACAGTTGCTTCAGGTATTGCATCGGCTGCGGGATCACGGCAATACGGTAATCGTAATCGAACACAACATGGAAGTCATAAAAACCGCAGACTGGATTATTGATCTAGGTCCCGAGGGCGGTGATGCCGGTGGTACCGTAATCGTGGCGGGGACGCCAGAAGACGTAGCAACGATCTCCAGTTCTTATACGGGGCAATACTTAGGTCGGATCTTTACCCGCCGTCCCAGCTTCCGACTGGAAGCGGTTTGAATAAGTACTTGAACTACCCAATCTCGATTTCGGCACCGAGCTCTAAACCCAGCTCTTGATTTGCGTTCCCCTGGTTCTTTGCGATTTCCACCAGGCCGTTGGCATTTTCGTACCAAAATATCGTGCCTCTGGTGGTATCGCCAAAGACACGTGCGTGAATAATCTTGTGGTCACCGATTCGAACAACCGCGCTTTCGGACAACTGTGACGCCCGCATGCCAGTAATCACGTTGCCATAGTGATCAACATACAAGGCTCTAGTTAGATCATCAGGCCACGCCGGTCCTTTTGGGGGTGTGAGCTCGGTTGGTTCAGCATCTGGTCGCTCACCGAGTGCCAGCATCGCCGCCACTGGCGCGAACAGATCGCGACCATGGAAACTCGATGATAGCCGAGGCGGTCGCCAGTTTATTGCATGACAGTGACAGCAGGACGAACGGCGGGCAAGAATGCTAAAGAGACCGTTGTCTGGACCCACATACCATCTATCGTCTATTTCTATCATGACGGCTAGGCGGTTCGTACCAACACCAGGATCAACCACACACAAAAACACGCTACCCCGAGGGAAATCGCCGCTATAGGCTGGTAGTAGATAGGCCGCGGCCTGAATGTCAAAACTAGGCACACGGTGGAACAGGTCGACGATGGGCACAGTAGGTGCATGCTGCGCCAATACGCCGTGCAGCTGCCCAACATATGGATCTTCGAGACCAAAGTCTGTAAACAAGACGATCATGAACTACCTGCCGCTCGTCTAACCCTAAATAAAAAAGCCGGATTCGATCCGGCTTTTTCCCGTAACAAGTTATTAACCCTTTGTCTTTTTCTTTGTCGTCTTCTTGGCTTTTTTCTTGGCCTTGGACTTTGTGATCTTCTTTTTGATTGCCGACGCTACCTTTTTCACGGTTTTGGCCTTCACCTTCTTTGTTTGTTTTTTTGCTTTAGCCTTCACCGTCGGCTTGCTCTTGGCCTTTGATGTCTTGGCCTTAGCTTCTTCTTTCGGTATCCCTGTTTCCGTCGGCACACCCCGATCAACAAGTTGAACAACGGCCATGGGTGCATTGTCCCCGCTGCGATAGCCTGACTTCAAAATACGCAAATAACCCCCAGGACGGTCCTTGAACCGTATCCCAAGATCGTTAAAGAGCTTGCCGACAATCTCTCTATCACGCAACCGCGAGAATGCGAGCCGTCGATTCGACACGCTATCGCCCTTACTAAGCGTGATCAAGGGTTCCGCCACACGCCTCAATTCCTTAGCCTTCGGCAAGGTGGTCCTTATTTGTTCGTGGCGAAACAGCGACGCCGCCATGTTCCTGAACATCGCCTGCCGATGGGTACTGGTCCGGTGTAGTTTTCGCCCGCTCTTCTGGTGTCGCATGCTATGAACTTCGAACTTATAAGACCGGTTCCGGTTCTGTTGTTTTATCCTCGAGTGAAGCTGGCGGCCAATCTTCTAGCTTCATGCCGAGTGAGAGTTCGTGTTGGGCCAGGACATCCTTAATTTCCGTCAGGGATTTCTTACCCAAGTTTGGCGTCTTCAACAGCTCGAACTCGGTACGCTGTATCAGATCACCAATGTAAAAGATGTTCTCTGCCTTCAAGCAATTGGCAGATCGAACCGTAAGCTCAAGATCATCCACCGGTCGCAGCAGCAGTGGATCCATGTCGGGCTCCTTCTTTTTCTCTTCTTCAGTCGAAGGTGTCTTCAGGTCGACGAAGATAGAGATCTGATCCTGTAGAATGTTCGCGGCCCGACGCACAGCTTCCTCCGGATCGATGGATCCGTTGGTTTCGATATCCAAGATCAATTTATCTAAGTCGGTACGTTGCTCAACACGTGCGTTCTCCACCGTATAGGAAACCCGACGGATCGGGCTATAAGAAGCATCGAGTTGCATGACACCGATTGCACGACCTTCCTCGTTGTTCCGAGTCGAAACCGGTTGGTAACCCCTACCCTGAGTTACCTTTAATTCCACGTCGAGCGACCCGCCTTTCGTAAGGGTGGCGATATGATGGTTGGGATCTACGATTTCGACATCGTGATCTAGAGTTATATCACTAGCGGTTACCGTGCCCGGCCCCTTCTTACTCAATGTCAGCGTCGCCTCTTGACGTCCGTGCATACGCAGTCCCAGTGACTTGAAGTTCAACAGTATCTCGATGACATCCTCTTGCACCCCCTCAATTGTCGAGTATTCGTGCAAGACGCCGGCGATCTTCACCTCAGTGATTGCCGCACCGGGCATCGATGAGAGCAGAATTCGGCGTAATGCGTTTCCTAAAGTGTGCCCAAATCCGCGCTCGAGAGGTTCAAGAGTAATCTTGGCATGCGTTGGGCCTAACGCTTGCATGTCTACAAGACGGGGTTTCAGAAACTCGGTTGCAGTACTCTGCATAGTCTGTCCTCGCTTGATGCTAATCGGTTATTTGGAGTAAAGCGCCACAACAAGACTTTCGTTAATCTCCGATGGCAGTTCAGTGCGGTCGGGTGGTGCCTTGAAAACACCTTTCAAGGCGTTTGGATCCACATCGGTCCACTCTGGAAAACCGCGCTGTTCGGTTGCTTCCAATGCTGCCTTTATTCGTAACTGTTGCTGTGCCTTGGCGGCCACTGCAACAACGTCGTTGGGCTTCAACTGATAGGAAGGAATATTGACGCGCTTATCGTTGACCAAAATTGCATTGTGTCTCACAAGTTGTCTAGCCTCAGGGCGCGAAACGCCGAATCCCATTCGATAAACTACGTTCTCCAGGCGAGACTCCAACAACATCAATAGATTCTCACCGGTTGAACCCTTGCGCCTATCAGCCTCAACATAATAGTTGGCAAACTGCCGTTCCATGATACCGTAAATTCGACGTAGCTTTTGTTTCTCACGTAATTGACGCCCGTAATCCGAGATTCGCGACCGGCGCCGTGAATGCTGCCCGGGTGGGTAGGTACGCTTCTCAACCGGACATTTGTCGGTAAAGCACTTCTCCCCCTTGAGAAACAACTTTCCGCCCTCACGCCGACAAAGACGGCATTTTGAATCTGTATAACGCGCCATTAGCTCTCCTGTACCACTATACGCGACGCCGCTTCGCTGGGCGGCACCCATTGTGGGGAATCGGCGTTACGTCGATGATGTTACTAATCTCGAATCCCAAAGCATTGAGGGCTCGCACTGCCGATTCACGCCCGGGGCCTGGCCCCTTAACTCTAATCTCGAGCGCGTTCACACCGAATTCCTTGGCTGCTTCGCCGGCCTTCCTGGCTGCTACCTGGGCGGCAAAAGGCGTGCTCTTGCGCGAGCCCCGAAAACCCGAACCGCCAGATGTGGCCCACGTTAAAACATTACCTTGCCGATCACTAATGCTGATTATGGTGTTATTGAACGACGCATGCACATGAGCGATCCCCTCTGCCACACTTTTCTTGACGCGCTTCTTGGCTTTGCTAGCTGTCTTCGTTACCGCCATTAGGATGAACTCGCTTGTTTTCTGCTAACGGCCCGACGCGGACCTTTGCGCGTACGGGCGTTGGTTTGGGTGCGCTGCCCACGCACGGGCAGCCCTCGTCGGTGACGTAAACCACGATACATCCCCAGGTCCATCAACCGTTTGATGTTCATGGCGATCTGGCGTCTCAAATCGCCCTCGAGCACGAATTTGCCAACCTCGCCGCGAATCTTCTGGATTTCGGCTTCCGTCAAGTCCTTGACCTTGGTTGATGTCTTAATGTCAGTATTGTTGCAGATCTCGCGGGCGTGTGAGCGCCCGATTCCATAAATCGAGGTCAGGGCGATCTCTACATGCTTATGGACTGGGATGTTAATGCCTGCTATTCGTGCCATCTTTTAAACTCCCTAGTGAGCCGCGGAAAAAGGCGCAATTCTAGCCGCCAACATATTACAAATCAAACACTTCCTGTTCACAGAGCGCTACCCCTGCCGCTGCTTATGGGTCGGGTCCGAGCAGATAATACGCACAACCCGTCGGCGCCTTACGAGCTTACAATTGCGACACAGTTTTTTCACAGAAGCCCTAACTTTCATCACCTACCTCCTATCCTCCAGTATCCGCTGCCCGCACCTTAACGCGGTAGCCCCATACCGCCACCGGTAAGATTGGCCTTCTTCAGAAGACTCTCGTATTGATGCGACATCAAATGCGCTTGCACCTGGGCAATAAAATCCATACACACTACAACAATAATCAGCAACGACGTACCACCAAAGTAAAACGGCACCTGCCATTTTACTATCATGAACTCCGGCAACAGACATACCGATGTCACATAAATCGCACCTGCCAGTGTCAGTCGCGACATGACGCCATCGATATAACGTGCGGTTTGATCGCCTGGCCGAATCCCGGGGACGAAAGCGCCTGATTTCTTGAGATTATCTGCCGTCTCTTTGGGGTTAAACATGATCGCTGTATAGAAGAAACAGAAGAATATGATCGCCCCCGCATACAACAGAACGTAAATCAGATTACCGGGGGACAGGGTCGTCGCGATATCTTGTAACCACTGCATCCCCTGAGCACCACCGAACCATGTGCCAATGGTGGCTGGAAACAGAATGATGCTTGAGGCGAAGATCGGCGGTATTACGCCAGCCATATTTATCTTTAGTGGCAAATGGCTCGTTTGACCGGCCATTAGCCGACGGCCATGCTGACGCTTCGCGTAGTTAACGGTAATTCGTCTCTGGCCACGCTCCACAAGCACCACGAATGCGGTAACCGCGATCGTTACTATGAACAGCAAGATCGCGAATAATGGGTCAAAGGTACCGCGTCCGACTAACTCGAGCGTCTGGGCGATGGCTGTTGGCAAACCGGCGACGATACCCGCGAAGATAATAAGAGAGATCCCATTACCAATGCCACGCTCTGTAATCTGTTCCCCGAGCCACACCAAAAACATCGTGCCCGTCACGAGTGTTATAACGGTAACCATCTTGAACCCAATACCCGCTTCGATTACTACCGGGATGCCACCCGCAACTCGTTGGCTCTCTAACGCCACTGAGATCCCTAATGCTTGGAATGCCGCCAGTAAGACGGTAAAGCGTCTCGTGTACTGGGTGATCTTTCGACGTCCCGCCTCACCTTCTTTCTTTAGTTGTTCCAACTTCGGCACAACTGCCGTCATCAACTGCATAATGATGGACGCTGAAATGTACGGCATGATCCCAAGGGCAAACACTGAGAAGCGCTCCAAGGCACCCCCCGAGAACATATTAAACAAACCAACGATTGAGCTGCGCGTACCGCTGAATAACTCGGCCAATGCCTCGGCATTGATTCCGGGAACCGGGGTGTAGGTACCAATACGATAGATAATAAGCGCCCCTAGCACGAACAGAATGCGTTGCCTGAGTTCCGTCAGCTTCCCTAGAGCACTCAGCCCGGTTGCGTCACGCGTCGTGTATCTCGCCATCAGGCTTCGACCTTACCGCCCGCTTTTTGGACCGCATCGGCAGCACCTTTAGTGGTGGTGATGCCCTTGAGGTTTACCGCTTTTTCGAGCTTACCGGAGAGAATTACCTTAGCGCGCTTCGCTTTTTGTGGGACAACATTCGCACGCTTGAGCGTCGCCAGGTCAATCGGATCCGCGTCAATCTTGTTTAGCTCATGCAGCCGTACCTGTGCCACATCATCTCTCATTGGCGACACAAAGCCGCGCTTTGGCAGACGCCGTTGAAGCGGCATCTGTCCACCTTCGAATCCCACTTTCTTTGTACTTCCCGCGCGTGACCTCTGGCCCTTGTGCCCACGACCGGATGTCTTTCCGAGCCCCGACCCGATGCCCCGGCCCACACGCTTCGGCGCTGATTTTGTTCCCGGTGTTGGCTTTATGGTGTTGAGACGCATCACGACAGCTCTTCCCACTTAAGGAGATAGGATACTTTACGAATCATTCCGCGCACGGCCGGCGTATCCTCTAACACCACTCCATGACGTATGCGACACAAGCCCAGACCCCGAACACAAGCCTGATGTCGTCGTCCTATCCCGATCGGACTACGTAGCAATGTAACCTTGAGTTTCTTAGATGCCATGATTACTTCGCTTGATCGGCGATTTCCGCAACCGTCTTGCCCCGTTTGGCAGCGACTTCGGCTGGACTATGCGTGCTTTGCAAACCGTTGACGGTGGCGCGCACTACATTGACAGGGTTTCGCGAACCAATGCACTTGGCTAAAACATCCTGCACCCCCGCTACTTCGAAAACCGCCCGCATCGCGCCGCCGGCGATTATGCCCGTTCCCTCTGAAGCCGGCTTCATGACCACTTTGGCAGCACCGTGCCGGGCGACAACCGAATGATGCAGCGTCGGACCGTTGAGCGTCACCTTCACCATATTACGACGTGCGTTTTCCATCGCTTTCTGTACCGCAACAGGTACCTCTCGCGCCTTACCGCGCCCAATGCCGACACTTCCGTCCCCATCACCGACGACGGTGAGCGCGGAGAAACCAAACAACCTGCCGCCCTTAACAACCTTGGCGACACGTTTAATACCGATTAGCTTCTCCTGCAGATTATCGGTGCGAACAGCAACTCCGCGATCAGCCATTTTTTCTCCTTAGAATTCTAGGCCGCTTTTACGTGCGGCCTCCGCCAGCGCCTTAATGCGTCCGTGATATTTAAACCCGGAACGGTCAAATGCGACCCTGGTAATCCCGGCTTGCTTTGCCTTTTCGGCGATACGCTTACCAATGACACCAGCCGCCGCTATATTGCCGCCGTTTTTCAGTTCTTTACGAGTCTCAGCCTCCAATGTCGAGGCGCTCGCCAAGACTTTCGCCTCACGGGCATCGATGATTTGCGCATAGATGTGCCGTGGCGTACGGTGCACGCACAGCCGCTGTGTCTGCAAGTTGGCTATATCGCGGCGTATTCTTTGTGCGCGACGACGACGTCGCTTAAATTTATCCATACGCTTGCACCTTACTTCTTTTTCGCCTCTTTGCGAGCAACATATTCATCAGCGTATCGGATACCCTTGCCCTTGTAGGGTTCCGGTGGACGAAACGCACGAATCTCCGCCGCTACTTGCCCAACTTTCTGTTTATCAACGCCTTTAATCACGATTTCCGTTTGGCTAGGGGTTTCGATAGAGATTCCCTGCGGTATCACATAGGCGACCGGATGCGAGAAACCTGTCGATAAGTTCAAATTGCTACCTTGCACTGAGGCACGATAGCCGACCCCGACGATGGCCAGTTTCTTTTCGAATCCCTGGCTCACACCTGTAACCATATTATTAACCAGTGAACGCATCGTACCGGAAAGCGCCCAAGCCAGTTTCGTAGCGGTCCCGGCTTCAAACGACAGTTTCCCGTCATCACGGGACACCTTCACTAAGGGGTGCACGTCAAACTGTAACTGACCCTTCGGGCCTTTGACGCTCACAATATTGTCGTTCAGAGCGACATCGACGCCGCTTGGTATTACAACTGGCTCTTTTGCTATCCTAGACATCTACCGGCTTACTCACGAAACAATGCACAATACTTCGCCACCAACGCCCGATTTACGTGCTGCGCGATCAGACATAATCCCCTTTGACGTCGACACAATCGCAACGCCGAGCCCGCCCGTCACTCTCGGTAGCTCATCGCAACCCTTATACTGACGACGTCCGGGGGTACTGACTCGTTGTATATTCTCAATTACCGGCTGACCCGCGTAATACTTAAGAAAAACCTCAAGCACCGGTTTGCCGTCAACACTCTGCTCGGTATGACGCTCGACATAACCCTCATCTTGCAGAACCTGCACGATCGCTTTCTTAGTTCTTGAGGCAGGAATCAACACACTAACCTTTTCCCCCCGCTGCGCGTTACGGATGCGGGTGAGCATATCTGCTATTGGGTCGGTCATCATACCTGCACGCCTCAGATCATCGAGTATCTAAAATCTACCAACTTGCCTTCACGACACCTGGCGCCTCACCGCGCATCATCAACTCACGCAGCTTATTCCGAGCTAGGCCAAATTTCCTGTAGTATCCACGCGGCCGTCCGGTGAGCCGACAGCGATTGCGTTGACGCGCAGCGCTAGAATCTCGCGGGAGTTTTTGAAGCGCCATCTGCGCTTTCATGCGTTCTTCTTCCGAAAGCGCTACATTCTTTGTCTTATTCCGGAGCTCGGCGCGGCGCTGGGCATACTTGGTTATCAATACCGTGCGCTTCTTGTCGCGCGCAATCATAGATTTCTTGGCCATTCCGCTAGTTACTCCTGATCGGAAGATTGAAGGCAGTGAGCAGGGCGCGTGCTTCATCATCAGTACGCGCACTGGTGGTAATGGTAATGTCCATGCCACGGATGGCATCGATCTTGTCGTAATCAATCTCTGGAAACATGATTTGTTCGCGAACTCCCAACGAATAGTTGCCTCGCCCATCAAACGCGCGTTGCGATAACCCGCGAAAGTCGCGGATACGTGGAATAGCTATTTGCACAAGCCGATCCAAGAATTCATACATACGGGTCCGACGCAGGGTTACCTTACAACCTACCACCCAACCCGCGCGTACCTTAAAGTTAGCGACGGATTTCCGTGCCGATGTCGCTACTGGTTTCTGGCCACTGATCTTTTCCATATCCGCTAGCGCGTGCTCGATAGCCTTCTTGTCGGCCAGCGCCTCACCGACTCCCATGTTCAAGGTAATCTTGGTTATACGTGGCACTTGCATCACATTCTTGTGCCCGAGCTTCTTTTGTAACTCGGGTACAATCGTCGTCTTGTAATAATCCTGCAGTCTTGCCATCACAAATACCTAAATGTCCGCTACCTCGCCACTGCCCTTGAAATAGCGTACCTTTCTCCCGTCTTCAAGGAACTTTATACCCACGCGCTCGCCCTTTCCTACCCCAGGGTTATAAAGAGCGACGTTAGAAATGTGAATAGGGGCTTCCTTATCAATAATCCCGCCCGTAACACCTTTATTGGGATTCGGTCGAGTGTGCCTTTTGACAATGTTTATGTTCTCCACAAGCACACGATTATCGGGCAATATCCGCAGAACTGCGCCCTGCTTACCCTTTTCCTTTCCAGCTCTAACGACGACCTGATCGCCCTTCTTTATCTTTCGCACAACTCTCTCCTAAAGCACTTCGGGAGCTAGAGAAATTATCTTCATGAACTTCTGTGTACGTAACTCGCGGGTTACCGGTCCGAAGATGCGTGTACCAACCGGCTGAAGCTGGGGAGTCAATAAAACGGCAGCATTTTTATCAAAACGAATCACCGAACCATCGCCCCGACGAACGCCTTTACGCGAACGTACGATAACGGCAGCATAAATGTCGCCCTTCTTCACGCGTCCCCTTGGTATAGCTTCCTTTATACTAACCTTTACCACATCACCAATACCGGCATAGCGCCGCCTGGAGCCACCTAGCACCTTAATACACTTCACCTTCTTTGCACCGCTGTTGTCGGCAACCAACAACACGCTCTGCATCTGAATCATCGCCTGGACTCCAAAAGTCAGTCCTCAATTTAATACTTGTATGGCTCGCTTGAACGTGACTCACGTACGAAACAACGACCTATATGTCGGCTGATTTTTCCATTACTTTTATCAGTCGCCAGCTCTTAGTCTTTGATAGCGGTCGGCACTCCTCGATCAACACAAGATCACCTTTGCTGCATTCGTTTTTCTCGTCATGGGCGTGCAGTTTTGTTCTACGCTTAATGTACTTCTGATACAGCGGGTGCCGAATCTTGCGCTCTATGGCGACCGTAATAGTCTTGTCCATACTGCTGCTAACAACACGACCACTAATCGAGCGGGCAGACTTAGTCTTTTCTGTCATGCTTCTGCGCCTCCCCGTTTACTCTCGGATATAATTGTGCGAACGCGTGCAATATCGCGACGCACTTGTCGTAGTCGAGCCGTATTTGCCACCTGACCGGTAGCATTCTGCATGCGAAGATTGAACTGTTCACGTAGTAACTCGTGCAACTCCTTCTTTTTCGCTGCCTCATCCATAGCCCTGATGTCTTTCGCCCTCATGATGCCACCTATCTACTGGCAAACGTCGTCTGCACACATAGCTTTGCGGCTGCCAGTCGAAACGCCTCGCGCGCTTGCTCTTCCGCAATCCCTTCCATCTCGTAAAGCACCGTCCCCGGCTTTACAACCGCAACCCAATACTCCGGGTTACCTTTTCCTTTGCCCATGCGCACTTCCAGCGGCTTCTTCGACACCGGCTTGTCCGGGAACACACGTATCCAAACGCGACCGCCGCGCTTGATGTAGCGAGTTAGCGCGCGTCGAGCCGCCTCTATCTGTCGCGACGTTAGGCGCCCACGCGTCGTCGCTTTAAGACCGTACTCGCCAAAGCTGACCTTATTACCACGCGTCGCCAAGCCACGGTTGCGACCTTTGTGTTGTTTGCGGTATTTGGTTTTTTTTGGTTGTAACATAGCTTTCTACTGGGCACTTACCTTTTTGGTTAGCTCCTCCTCGACCTCCTCTTCGCGATCAAAGATTTCGCCCTTGAATATCCATACCTTTACACCTATTACCCCATAGGTGGTGTAGGCCTCGGCGAACCCGTAATCGATGTCGGCCCGCAAGGTATGTAGCGGGACGCGTCCCTCGCGATACCATTCAGTACGCGCGATTTCAGCTCCGTTTAATCGCCCTGCTACCATGACCTTAATCCCTTGGGCCCGCAAACGCATTGCGTTCGTAACCGCACGCCGCATGGCCCGCCGGAACATAATGCGTTTCTCCAATTGCTGGCAGATACTTTCTGCAACCAGTTGGGCATCTAGCTCAGGTTTACGAATCTCCTCGACCGATAACTGCACTGGTTGCCCGGCTAAGGTCGCCAATTCCCGGCGAAGCTTCTCGATGTCTTCACCCTTTTTGCCAATGACAATACCAGGCCGTGCTGTATGTATGGTCACGTTTACACTCTTCGTTGGTCTCTGGATAACTACCTTGCTTACGGCGGCGTTTATTAACTTCTTCTTGATAAAGTTGCGTAGCTCCAGATCGGAGTTCAGGTTATCTGCATAGGATTTGGTGCCGGAGTACCATTTGGCAGTCCAGTCATTGATAATTCCTAGACGCAACCCCGTGGGGATTGCTTTCTGACCCATTACTTGTCCTCCTGTTTGTCTTTTTCAGTTTCCGTTTTCTTACTCGACGCCTTTTCGACATCAGAAACGGTAACGGTGATACGACTGGTCCGCTTTTTGATTCGAGCCACCCGACCTTTTGCGCGTGCTCGCCATCGTTTAATCATCGGGCCATCGTCCACATAGACACTGGCAATCCGTAGTTCATCGACATCAGCGCCTTCGTTATGCTCTGCATTGGCAATTGCAGATTCGACTGCTTTTCGTAATGGTCCCGCCGCCTTCTTAGCGCTGAACTTTAGTACTTCCAACGCCTGCGCTACTGGCAAACCACGAATCTGGTCAGCCACCAACCTGCCCTTCTGTGGCGATAAGCGAATGTACTTTAAGATCGCGGTAGCCTGCATATCACTTGTGACTCGGTTTGCTCGCGGCTGTTGTGCTCGCCTTTCGGTCGCCTGAGTGACCCTTGAAAGTGCGGGTCGCCGCAAATTCACCCAGCTTATGACCGACCATGTTTTCCGTTACAAGGATCGGCACATGTTGGCGACCATTGTGTACGGCAATAGTTAGACCAACGAAATCCGGCGTTATCGTCGATCGCCGTGCCCATGTCTTGATGGGTCGTTTGCTGCCACCCACGCTAGCGGCTTCCACCTTCTTAGCAAGGTGGTGATCAACGAAAGGTCCTTTTCTAATCGATCGCGGCATAGTCTAGGAACCTTTCTTCCGGCGCCGCCGTCTGACGATCATCGGATCCGTACGTTTGTTTAATCGTGTTTTGTGGCCCTTGGTGGGTACGCCCCAGGGTGTTACCGGATGCCGGCCCCCGGAGGTTCGCCCCTCACCGCCACCATGTGGGTGGTCCACTGGGTTCATGGCCACACCACGTACGCTGGGCCTTATTCCACGCCAGCGCGTGGCGCCCGCTTTGCCAAGCTTGCGCAACGAGTGTTCGGCGTTACCGGCCTCACCAATCGTCGCACGACAATCTACGTGTACCTTGCGCACCTCGCCCGAACGAAGACGCAATTGCGCATAATTACCCTCGCGGGCAACTAGTTGAATCGCCGCGCCGGCGCTACGTCCAAGCTGTGCGCCTTTACCAGGCTTCAGCTCCACGCAGTGAATCTGGCTACCCACCGGGATATTGCGCAACGGCAAAGAATTTCCCGCTCTGATCGGTGCATCGGCACCGGAGACCAACTCGCTGCCCGGCTTAACATCCTTGGGCGCAATAACGTAGCGACGCTCACCGTTAGCGTACAAAACTAACGCTATGTTTGCGCTCCGGTTCGGATCGTACTCGATTCGTTCGACCTTGCCCGGAATACCGTCGTTGTTTCGCCTAAAATCGATAACACGGTAATGGCGTTTATGGCCACCACCGCGATGCCGAATCGTGATCCGACCATAGCTGTTACGGCCGTGAATCTTGGACTTCTTCTGCAGCAACGGCGCATAAGGCTCGCCCTTATGTAAATCCGTGCTGACCAGCTTGGACATGCCACGACGGCCCGGCGAAGTTGGTTTTACTTTGACGACCGCCATTTAACGCCCCCGTTCCCTCATGACCTTGTGAGGAAATCGATATCGTAGCCCGATTTTAGGCGTACGTATGCTTTTCTAGAACTCGGCCGGCGTCCTGCTCTGCGACCAAACATCTTAAATTTGCCCTTGACGTTCAGCACTTTCACCTCTTCCACCTTCACATCAAACATCTTTTCCACTGCCTGTTTAATCAAAGGTTTGGTGGCATCATGGCGCACTCGAAAAACAAACTGTCTATGTTTCTCGGCCACGCGTGTGCTCTTCTCCGATACGTATGGCGCCAGCAATACTTGGTATAAGAGCTCTTCATTCATGCCAGGCGCTCCTCGAATTGCTTAACGGCACTGACGGTCATAACGACTTTCTCATGCTGGAGCAGTCTGACTGGGTCCACATGATTTACATCACACACATAAACTTTGGCTAGATTCCTGGCCGACAGATAAAGCTCCTGCCCCACATCCTCAGTAACGATTAGCGCATCGTCAATGCCTAGCATTTTCAACTTTTCTGACAGCTGCTTTGTTTTCGGCGTGTCCACCTTGAAGTTATCTACTGTGACCAGCCGCTCCTGGCGAATCAGTTCTGACAAGATTGCACGTACGGCTCGCCGATGCATCTTCTTGTTCACTTTCTGGGAGAAGTCATGGTTTTCGGCCGCGAACACCCTTCCGCCCCCGCGCCATATTGGGCTGCGAATCGTGCCAGCGCGGGCGTGCCCGGTACCCTTTTGGCGCCACGGCTTGGCGCCGCCGCCACGAACTGCTGCACGAGTCTTCTGCGCCCGCGTGCCACGCCGCTTCCCGGCCTGATAGGCCACGACGATCTGGTGCACCAACGATTCATTGTAACGGGCGCCAAACACTTCATCGGAGACCTGAATCTCCGACTTCTTATCGCTCCCCGTAGCACTTATTATACTAAGCTTCATGGCGCCCTAACCACTATCCCTGGCCTTGACCGCTCCCTGAACGATCACATCCGACCCTTTAGCGCCAGGTACCGCACCTTTTACTAGCAACAGATTGCGTTCTAAATCGACGCGCACGACCTCAAGGTTTTGTTGCGTCCGCGTCACGTTGCCCATGTGTCCAGCCATCTTTTGGCCTGGGAACACGCGCCCGGGTGTCGTCCTTTGGCCTATCGAGCCTGGCTTTCGATGGGCCTTGGAATTGCCGTGGGTGGCACGACCGCCGTGGAAACCGTGACGCTTCATTACACCCGCAAATCCCTTGCCTATGGTCGTGCCTCGTACATCAACCTTCTGTCCAACGTCGAAGATATCCGCTTTGATCTCGGCGCCAGGCTTAAGATCTTCACCCTCGCTCGGTGCCAAACGAAATTCCCAGAAACCACGCCCCGGTTCGACGCCAGCCTTAGCAAGATGTCCGGCGGTTGGTTTGTTCACTCGCCGTGGACGGCGCGTGCCAGTGGTGACCTGTATCGCACGGTAGCCATCGCGGTTCTCGTGCTTCACTTGTGTAACGCGATTGGCAGCCACTTCGAGTACCGTCACGGACATAGCCGCGCCGTCCTCAGAGAACACGCGGGTCATGCCTAGTTTTCTCCCGACCACACCTATCGGCATGTCGACTCCTTATAATATTGAGGCCACCACTCAGCCCAGCTTTATTTCCACGTCTACACCGGCCGCCAAATCAAGCTTCATCAACGCATCGACAGTCTTGTCAGTCGGATCCATGATGTCCATGATTCGCTTGTGGGTACGTATCTCGAACTGATCGCGAGACTTTTTGTCAGTATGTGGCGAACGCAAGAGCGTGAACCGTTCAATCTTGGTTGGCAACGGAATCGGCCCCTTAACTAACGCCCCCGTGCGTTTTGCCGTATCAACAATCTCCGACGCTGAACGATCGATCAGACGATGATCGAAGGCCTTCAATCGAATTCGTATTTTTTGTTTAGCCATGTTCTCGGAGCTTGCCTTCTATAGGTTCACTATTACTCAATAATCTTCGATACCACCCCGGCCCCGACCGTGCGACCACCTTCGCGGATGGCGAAGCGCAGCCCGTCTTCCATGGCGATGGGGGCGATGAGCGATACCGTCATGCGTACGTTATCCCCGGGCATCACCATTTCGGTGCCCTGGGGCAGTTCGACCGCACCGGTGACATCGGTGGTACGGAAGTAGAACTGCGGCCGGTAGCCGTTAAAGAAGGGGGTATGGCGGCCACCTTCTTCCTTGGACAACACATAGACTTCGGCCTCGAATTTGGTGTGCGGGGTAATGGAACCGGGTTGGGCCAGGACTTGGCCACGCTCGATATCCTCACGCTTGATCCCTCTCAATAGGACCCCCACGTTATCCCCGGCCTGGCCTTGATCCAGCAACTTCCTGAACATCTCGACCCCGGTGACAGTGGTCTTTTCGGTGTCTTTGATGCCGACGATCTCGACTTCCCCGCCGACCTTGATCACCCCGCGCTCGACCCGGCCGGTGGCCACGGTACCGCGCCCGGAGATGGAAAAGACATCTTCCACCGGCATCAGAAAGGCGCCATCGATGGCGCGCTGCGGTTCCGGGATATAGGAATCGAGGGCGTCGGCGAGCTTCATAATAGAGGCCTCCCCGAGTTCACCGCTGTCCCCCTCTAGGGCCTTTAAGGCACTGCCGACGATGATCGGCGTGTCATCGCCGGGGAACTCATATTTGGTCAACAGCTCACGCACTTCCATATCGACCAGCTCTAAGAGCTCTTTGTCATCCACCATGTCGGCCTTGTTGAGATAGACGACGATGTAGGGTACGCCCACTTGGCGGGCGAGCAGGATATGCTCCCGGGTCTGTGGCATGGGGCCATCGGCGGCCGAGACCACGAGGATGGCGCCGTCCATTTGGGCGGCGCCGGTGATCATGTTTTTGACGTAGTCGGCATGCCCCGGACAGTCCACGTGGGCATAGTGGCGGCCTTCGGTCAGATATTCGACATGGGCGGTGGCGATGGTGATGCCGCGTTCGCGCTCTTCCGGGGCATTGTCGATCTGGTCAAACGACGTGACATCGCCGCCGTATTTCGCCGATAACACCTTGGTCATGGCCGCGGTCAAGGTGGTCTTGCCGTGATCCACGTGGCCAATCGTGCCCACATTCACGTGCGGTTTTGTGCGTTCGAATTTTGCCTTAGACACCGTGGGTTCCTCAGCTCGCTTTGCGGATAACGGCCTCGGCCACATTGGTCGGGGCCGAGGCATATTTTTTGAATTCCATCGTGTAGGTCGCACGTCCTTGTGTCGCCGACCGCAGTGCAGTCGCGTACCCGAACATCTCCGCCAATGGCACTTCGGCGCGGATAACCTTACCGGCCGGTGCATCTTCCATACCGTGAATCGCCCCGCGGCGTGAACTCAGATCACCGTTGACGGCTCCCATGTAATCCTCGGGCGTAACAACTTCGACAGCCATAATCGGTTCGAGTAGTACGAGATTGGCTTTCATGGCGCCATCACGGAAACCCTGACTGGCCGCCATCCTAAAGGCGGTTTCGGATGAATCCACCTCGTGGTAGGAACCGTCAAACAGCGTCACCTTCACATCGACCATGGGATAACCGGCTAACACACCGCGCTCCATCGCATCCCCGACGCCCTTGCGAACCGCAGGTATATATTCTCGCGGTACCGCCCCCCCCTTAATGGCATCGACAAACTCGAAGCCTTTGCCCGAAGGTTGCGGCTCCAGGCGCAGATAGACATGGCCATACTGTCCGCGGCCGCCGGTTTGCTTAACGTACTTTGTCTCCTGGGTGACCTCTCTGCCAATGGTCTCGCGATAGGCTACTTGTGGTCTGCCAACATTGGCATCAACACTGAATTCGCGTTTCATGCGATCAATAATAATCTCTAGGTGCAACTCGCCCATGCCGGAGATTATCGTTTGCCCCGATTCTTCATCGCTGGATACACGAAAAGACGGATCCTCCTGTGCCAAACGGGCAAGTGCTACGCCCATCTTTTCTTGATCCGCCTTGGTCCGCGGCTCAACCGCCTGCGAGATCACTGGTTCGGGAAACTCCATACGTTCCAAAGTAATCACATTATTGACAGCGCACAGGGTGTCCCCAGTGGTTACGTTCTTGATGCCGACCGCGGCGGCGATATCGCCCGCCCGAACTTCTTTGATTTCCTCTCGACTATTGGCATGCATCTGCAGCAAACGCCCAACCCGCTCCTTCTTACGCTTTACGGGGCTGTACACGCTGTCACCCGATTTCGTTACGCCAGAATAGACGCGGAAAAATACAAGCTGGCCGACGTAGGGGTCAGTAGCAATCTTGAACGCTAGGGCCGAAAACGGTTCGTTATCATCTGCACGCCGCTCAACTGTAGTTCCATCCTTGTCGTCTAAAACACCCTTAATCGGAGGCACGTCGACTGGCGACGGCATGTAGTCGAGCACCGCGTCCAGCAACGCCTGCACACCTTTATTCTTGAACGCCGAACCACACAATACGCAAACGATCTCATTGGTCAGTGTCCGCGCGCGAAGACCGGCTTTAATGTCCGCCGGAGAGAGTTCGCCCTCACCGAGATACTTGTTCATGAACTCTTCGTTGGCCTCGGCCGCGGCTTCCATCATGTGCTCGTGCCACTTGTTACATTCGCCGACCATATCGGCCGGGATATCGCGTTGTTCGAACTGGACACCAAGATTCGAATCATCCCAATAGATGGCTTTCATCTTGACCAGATCTATAACGCCTTTGAATTTGTCCTCAGCCCCAATGGGTAATTGGACCGGAATCGCGTTAGCGCCTAGCCGGTTCTCGATTTGGCCCACGACCCGAGCAAAATCCGCACCTGCACGGTCCATTTTGTTTATGAAGGCAACGCGCGGCACCTTATATCTAGTCGCCTGTCGCCAAACGGTCTCGGACTGCGGCTCGACCCCACCGACCGCACAGAACACAGCAACCGCACCGTCTAGTACGCGCAACGAGCGTTCAACCTCAATCGTGAAGTCCACGTGCCCGGGCGTATCGATGATGTTAATCCTATGCTCGGGATATGACTGGTCCATGCCTTTCCAGAAGCAGGTTGTCGCCGCCGACGTAATAGTGATACCGCGCTCCTGCTCCTGTTCCATCCAGTCCATAACGGCCGTACCATCATGAACTTCGCCGAGTTTGTACGAAATTCCCGTGTAGAAAAGGATACGTTCGGTGGTCGTCGTCTTACCGGCATCGATGTGCGCCATGATGCCGATGTTGCGATACCTTTCTATTGGAGTCTTGCGAGCCACAACTTCACTTCCTTCGGATCCTTGCGTCCATCACCAACGATAATGCGAGAAGGCCTTGTTGGCTTCTGCCATACGATGGGCGTCTTCGCGCTTTCTAACTGCATTCCCTCTTTTCTCTGCTGCATCTAGCAGCTCGGCCGCCAGCCGATCCCCGGTGGATTTGCCGGAACGGGCGCGCGCCGCCTCTACCATCCAACGCATGGCCAGCGCCGCTTGCCGCATGGGCCGTACCTCAATCGGCACCTGATAGGTGGCGCCACCAACGCGACGACTCTTTACCTCTACTAACGGGCGTACATTGTCGAGCGCCTGGTTGAATATCTCCACCGGGTCCTTCTTGGTTCGCTCAGCCACCATGCCTAAGGCGCCATAGACGATCTTCTCGGCCACCGCCTTTTTGCCGCGTTTCATCACCACGTTAATGAATTTGGCCAACGTTTCGCTCCCATATTTCGGGTCGGGAATGATCTGGCGCTTGGCAATTACGCGTCGTCTTGGCATGACTATCTATACGTTCAATTCGCGTGGAATCAACAGGGCAGAACCTAATCTGCGGCAATCATCTTAGGCCTTGGGCCGTTTGGCGCCGTACTTGGAGCGGCCTTGATGTCGGTCGCTGACGCCAGCCGTATCCAGCGCCCCGCGTACCGTGTGATAGCGTACCCCAGGCAGATCTTTGACACGGCCCCCCCGGATCAGCACCACCGAGTGCTCCTGCAGGTTGTGGCCCTCACCGCCAATATAGGTGGTGACCTCGAACCCATTCGTCAGGCGTACACGGGCGACCTTTCGTAGCGCCGAATTCGGCTTCTTGGGCGTTGTCGTGTACACCCGGGTGCACACACCGCGCTTCTGCGGACAGGCGGCCAGGGCCGGCACCGCCGATTTCTTGGTCTGTCGCTTACGCGGTTTACGTACTAGTTGATTGATCGTTGGCATCGAGTAGTTTCAACCCACAAAATAGCGACAGGTCGGTGCTCCCGACCTGTCAGGTGGGGCGCGATTCTAGGCATACCCCCCCAAAGTGTCAAGTTTTAGACTGTTTTTCTAGGCTCCAACCGCCTCCTCGCCACTTTGGGTACCGGCGGCGGCCGTGTTGGTAGATAGTGATTGCTCGAGCTCGAGCGCTTCTTCTTTCGCCTGCGTACGCTTTCGTCGCCGGTCTTGATGATAGGCAAGCCCGGTGCCAGCCGGAATCAGCCGTCCAACGATGACGTTTTCCTTGAGTCCCCGCAGCATATCGCGTTTACCGTTTATCGCCGCCTCCGTGAGCACGCGCGTGGTCTCCTGGAACGACGCGGCCGAGATAAAAGACTCTGTTGACAGCGATGCCTTGGTGATACCTAGCAATAGCCGCTCGTAGGTGGCAGGTTCCTTGCCATCAGCCACCATCGCCTCGTTTTCCTCCAGCAAGCGCGCGCGCTCCACCTGTTCGCCGGGTAAGAAACGAGTATCCCCCGGATTCAGGATGTTTACCTTACGAAGCATCTGTCGAACGATGACGTCGATATGCTTGTCGTTAATCTTTACCCCCTGTAGCCGATAGACATCTTGCACCTCGTCGACGATATAGTTGGTAAGCGCCTCAACCCCCAGCAGCCGCAGGATATCCGTGGAGACCGGGGCACCTTCTACGACCACATCACCCTGCTCCACTGTTTCGCCCTCGAATACCGTTATGTGGCGGCCCTTGGGAATCAGATATTCGTGATCAACCCCGTCCTTGTCGGTAATAACTAAGCGCCGTTTACCCTTGGTGTCTTTACCGAACGAAACCACGCCTGAAATCTCCGCCAGAATGGCACAATCCTTCGGCTTGCGGGCTTCAAATAGCTCCGCCACCCTGGGCAGACCCCCGGTGATATCACGGGTCTTTTGGGTCTCCTGCGGAATACGCGCCAATACATCGCCCACGCCCAACTTGGAACCGTCGTCCACGGTAATGATTGCCCCCGATGGCAGCATGTACTTCGCCGGAATATCGGTACCCGGGATGGTCAAGTCTTTACCTCGACTATCTACAAGGCCAAGCATGGGGCGAAGATCCTTGGTGCCACCGCGCTGCGCCGGATCAAGCACTACGTAAGTGGAAAGAGCGGTAATCTCGTCGGTTTGCTTGTTTACGCTGACACCATCAATAAGGTCACTAAACACGACCTTACCCGCGACTTCGGTGATGATGGGATGCGTGTGCGGCTCCCACTGGGCCACAATCGAACCGGCCTTGACCTTATCGCCATCGTAAACCGAGAGCACAGCACCATAGGGCACTTTATAGCGCTCACGGTCGCGACCCTGGGCATCTTGCACCACCAACTCACCCGACCGCGATACCGCCACATAGTTACCACTGGCGTGCTTAACGACCTTAAGATTCTTTAGTTTGACGGCACCGTTGGTCTTCACATCGATCTTGTTCTCCATAATTGCACCGGATGCGGCGCCGCCGATGTGAAACGTGCGCATGGTTAACTGGGTACCAGGCTCGCCGATACTCTGAGCGGCAATGACACCCACCGCTTCACCAAGATTGACCAGATGTCCGCGCCCCAGGTCACGACCGTAACATTGGGCGCATACGCCATATCGTGTTCGACAAGTGACGGGCGAACGCACCAACACCATATCGACGTTCCTCTCTTCGAGCAGGGTTACCGCGCGCTCATCTAATAGCGTCCCGTCTTCAATCAGCATGGTCTTTTCGTCGCCGGGGTCAAGGATATCGCCAATGACCACGCGGCCGAGAATGCGATCGCGCAGCGCTACCACCACCTCTCCACCTTCAACCAGGGCCGATTTCGTGATGCCCTCGTTGGTGCCGCAGTCTTGCTCGGTCACCACCAAATCCTGGCAGACATCCACCAGGCGTCGCGTCAAGTAACCGGAGTTCGCAGTCTTAAGCGCGGTATCCGCTAGGCCTTTGCGAGCACCATGGGTCGAGATGAAGTATTGCAGGACATTCAATCCTTCACGGAAATTCGCAGTGATAGGCGTCTCAATAATGGAGCCGTCCGGCTTAGCCATTAGGCCGCGCATACCGGCGAGCTGCCGGATCTGCGCCGCGCTACCGCGAGCGCCGGAATCTGCCATCATAAAGATTGGGTTAAACGAATCCTGTTTGACTTCCTTGCCCTCCGCATCCACAACTTGCTCACTACCCAACTGCTCCATCATGGATTTGGCAACGCTCTCGCTGGTACGACTCCAGATATCAACGACCTTGTTGTAACGCTCACCGTCCGTAAGCAAGCCGGAGGCGTACTGCTTCTGGATGCTCTTAACTTCGGATTCTGACCGTCGAAGTATTTCGCCTTTCTCGGCTGGCGTAACCATGTCCTCCACTCCAATCGAGATGCCGGCGCGGGTGGCGTAAGAGAACCCGGTATACATTAGTTGGTCAGCAAAAATAACCGTTTCCTTCAGACCAACGGTCCGATAACAGGCATTAATGAGGGTTGAAATATGTTTCTTGTTCAGATCACGATTGACCAATTCGAAAGGTAGACCCTCGGGCAATAACTCTGACAGCAGCGCCCGTCCAACTGTGGAATCATAGGACTTCAATGTCTCAGTGCGATTGCCATCGTCATCACGGAGTACCTCACGAATGCGTACCTTAATGCGCGTGTGCAGCGATACGTGTCCGGTTTCGTACGCACGATGAACTTCTGACACGTCGGTAAATACCCTGCCTTCGCCTGGTTCGTTTATCTTCTCGCGTGCCATGTAGTTGAGACCCAACACGATATCTTGCGTCGGCACGATGATGGGCTCGCCATGGGCCGGTGACAGGATGTTGTTGGTAGACATCATCAGCGCCCGCGCTTCCAATTGGGCTTCAATTGAAAGCGGAATGTGGACGGCCATTTGGTCACCGTCGAAGTCGGCGTTATAGGCCGCACATACCAATGGGTGCAGCTGTATAGCCTTACCTTCGATAAGTACCGGCTCAAACGCCTGAATGCCCAAGCGGTGTAGCGTCGGTGCACGATTGAGCAATACCGGGTGCTCGCGGATTACTTCCTCGAGGATGTCCCAAACCTCGGGACTGGCCTGCTCGACCATTTTTTTCGCGGCCTTGATCGTAGTTGCCAGACCTTTTAGTTCCAACTTGCTAAAGATAAACGGCTTGTAGAGCTCGAGCGCCATCTTCTTTGGCAGCCCACACTGGTGCAACTTGAGGCTGGGGCCCACCACGATCACCGAACGTCCAGAATAATCAACGCGCTTACCGAGTAGGTTCTGTCGAAAGCGGCCCTGTTTGCCCTTAATCATATCGGCCAAGGATTTCAGTTGGCGCTTGTTTGCCCCGGTGATGGCCTTGCCACGCCGACCATTGTCGAGCAACGCATCTACTGCTTCCTGTAACATGCGTTTTTCGTTACGCACAATAATGTCGGGCGCATTTAGATCGAGCAGCCGCTTTAGGCGATTATTGCGATTGATCACCCGTCGATAGAGGTCGTTGAGATCACTCGTTGCGAAACGACCGCCATCCAATGGCACCAATGGCCGCAGCTCGGGCGGCAGTACTGGTAGGATCGCCATGACCATCCATTCCGGACGATTGCCAGAATGGATAAATGCCTCGATGACCTTGAGGCGTTTCGTAAGCTTCTTGATCTTTGTTTCAGAACCGGTTGCCGCCAGTTCCTCGCGCAGACGTCCGGCTTCCTCCTCGAGATTGATACGCTTTAGTAGATCTCGAACCGCCTCTGCACCCATACGCGCATCGAATTCATCCCCGTACTGTTCAAGCGCATTCAGATACGCCTCTTCAGACATCAGGGTCGCGGGCTCAAGCGGCGTTAAACCTGGATCAACGATCACGTAGGCTTCGAAGTAAAGTACTCGCTCGATGTCTCGGAGGGTCATATCCAGGATAAGCCCCATACGCGAAGGCAAGGACTTCAAGAACCAGATATGTGCCACTGGACTTGCGAGCTCGATATGCCCCATGCGTTCGCGTCGCACCTTAGATAGCGTGACTTCGACGCCGCACTTTTCGCAGATTACACCGCGATGTTTCAGACGTTTGTACTTGCCGCACAGACATTCGTAGTCCTTTACCGGCCCGAAAATCTTGGCGCAGAATAGCCCATCTCGCTCTGGCTTAAATGTCCGATAGTTGATGGTCTCGGGCTTCTTGACTTCGCCCCAAGACCACGAGCGGATTTTTTCGGGTGAGGCAAGCCCAATACGAATGACGTCAAAGTCTTCCGCTTTTCCGTGCTGCTTGAAAAGATTAAATAAGTCTTTCAATGTTTATCTCCCGCAATAGCCGCTGCGTTGTAGACCTAGGTTTGTTCGAGAGCGATATCGATACCAAGCGCCCGAATCTCCTTGACCAGCACGTTAAAGGATTCAGGCATACCCGCTTCCATACGATAGTCGCCTTTGACGATGTTCTCGAACATCTTCGTACGTCCTGACACATCATCAGATTTGACCGTTAGCATTTCCTGCAACGTATAGCCGGCGCCATAGGCCTCCAGTGCCCACACCTCCATCTCACCAAACCGCTGTCCACCAAACTGGGCCTTACCACCCAGGGGTTGTTGGGTCACAAGGCTGTACGGTCCAGTTGAACGGGCATGCATCTTGTCGTCGACCAAATGGTTGAGCTTAAGCATGTACATATAGCCGGCCGTGATCGGATGCGCGAATGCTTCGCCGCTACGCCCATCATAAAGTGTCGTCTGGCCACTCCGTGGTAAACCCGCAAGCTCCAGCATGCGCTTGATTTCATCTTCTGCGGCACCGTCAAAAACGGGCGTCGCCATGGGCATGCCGTCACGCAGATTGTTGGCCAACTCGACGATCTCATCGTCTGTGAGTGACTTGATGTCTTCCTTATGTTCGCCAGCCTTTGGATCGTTGTAGACCTTTTCGATGAATTTACGCAATTCCGCCGCGGCGCGTTCCTGATCGAGCATTTTGCCAATCTGTCGTCCAAGCTCGTGCGCCGCCCAACCCAAGTGCGTCTCCAATACCTGGCCCACGTTCATACGTGAAGGGACACCGAGTGGATTGAGGACAATATCGATGGGCGTGCCGTCCGCCATGTATGGCATATCCTCGACCGGCACGATGCGTGAGATTACCCCCTTATTTCCGTGCCGACCCGCCATCTTATCGCCGGGCTGTAGCTGACGCTTGACGGCCACGTAGACCTTGACCATCTTGAGGACACCCGGTGCGAGATCGTCACCCGAAATTAAGTTCGCTCGTTTTTCCGTGAACTTGGTGTCGAAATATTCCTTCTGATTGGCGAGCTGAGTGCGGATCTGCTCGAGTGCTCGGCTGCCGTCTTCGTTCCGCAAACGGATGTCGAACCACTTGTCACGCGCAAGTTCCGCCAAGTAGGCCTTGGTGACCTTATCTCCGGCTTTAAGACCGGCCGGTCCACCGTCAACCGTCTTGCTGATCAACAACCGCTCGATGCGTGCGTAGGCATCATCCTCAACAATGCGGTATTGATCGTTCAGGTCTTTCTGAATGCGCTCCAGCTCTTGTTCTTCGTTTGCCTTAGCCCTGGCATCCTTTTCAACCCCTTCGCGGGTGAACACCTGCACGTCGATTACCGTGCCGGACATGCCAGATGGCATGCGTAGCGAGGTGTCCTTCACGTCGGAGGCCTTCTCGCCGAATATCGCGCGCAACAATTTCTCTTCCGGCGTGAGCTGTGTTTCACCTTTAGGTGTCACTTTGCCAACTAAGATATCGCCGGTTGTTACCTCCGCCCCGATATAGACGATCCCCGACTCATCCAGTTTAGACAATGCCGCTTCGCCGACGTTGGGTATGTCTCGTGTTATATCCTCAGGGCCTAGCTTGGTGTCGCGCGCAACCGTATTGAGCTCTTCGATGTGAATAGTCGTAAAGTCGTCTTGCTCCACCACGCGCTCAGATATAAGGATGGAGTCCTCGAAGTTGTAACCACTCCAGGGCATAAAGGCCACCAGCACATTCCGTCCGAGCGCCAACTCCCCCATATGTGTCGAAGGTCCATCTGCCAACACATCACCCTTGGCTATCTCGTCGCCAACTCGTGCCAACGGCTTTTGATTAATATTGGTGTTCTGGTTCGAACGCTGATACTTGACCAGGCTGTATATGTCGACACCAACTTCCCCGGGCTTGGTCTCGTCGTCGTTTACGCGCACAACGATACGGCTGGCATCGACTGAATCGACCTTGCCGCCTCGTT
>JAOTYM010000061.1 GCA_029861845.1 Gammaproteobacteria bacterium
AAGAGTTCATATCGACGGCGGTGTTTGGCACCTCGATGTCGGCTCATCACATCCTGGGGCTGAAGCCGGTCCCAAGGGTATGGCTGTTCGCCATTTAAAGTGGTACGCGAGCTGGGTTCAGAACGTCGTGAGACAGTTTGGTCCCTATCTGCGGTGGGCGTTGGAAATTTGAGAGGAGCTGCTCCTAGTACGAGAGGACCGGAGTGGACGTACCTCTGGTGTTCCGGTTGTCACGCCAGTGGCACTGCCGGGTAGCCATGTACGGACGGGATAACCGCTGAAAGCATCTAAGCGGGAAGCCTTCCTCAAGATTAGATTTCCCTGGACCCGTGAGGTCCCTGAAGGTTTGTTGAAGACTACGACGTTGATAGGCTGGGTGTGGAAGTGCAGTAATGCATGAAGCTTACCAGTACTAATTGACCGTGAGGCTTGACCATATAACACCCAAGAAGTTTGGGTCGTATATGGCTGTGATGAATCTTGGTCGCTTCCCAAGTTCTGTCTTTTTGGTGCTAGTATTCCACCGGAAAGTCATGACAAGTTTGCCTGGCGGCAATAGCGAGTGGGAACCACCCGATTCCATTCCGAACTCGGAAGTGAAACTGCTCTGCGCCGATGATAGTGTGGGGACTCCCTACGCGAAAGTAGGGCACCGCCAGGCTCTTATTCCTAAAACCCGCCGGCGACGCCGGCGGGTTTTTCTTGAGCCCAGCGGCGGTGAACTGTGCGCATCGTAGGTCGCTGCTATTGGCCATCCTTGGCCTCCGCGGCATTCGTACATCCCGGCCACTGCCCTTGCGCTGCGCTAACTCCCTACATCCCTGTGGGTCGCCTGCACATCAATCGCCAGGCTTTTATCCCAAGCCCTCGATACCGAAGGGTATCGGGGCTTTCCATTTCTGGGTCCGAATGAACGCCATTTGTATCGGTTTTTTATTGGTTTTTTTGATTATGCTTGCAACGAAGCGCCGCTGGCTGTAGTAATAGGATTATCTTTTGTTGGGTTAAACGTAGCCGAAAATGAACGCGAGGGCATAAATATGTTCGAACACGATCAGGAGATTGTGCAGCAGTTGCTCGCCGATAACACTGACTTCAAAACACTCTTTGATAAGCACCAAGAGCTTGATGAAAAGGTCGACAAGGCTGGCAACGGAGTGCTGCCATTGGATGACATGACGTTAGAGAAAATGAAAAAGGAAAAGCTCCTAGTAAAAGATAAGATGGCCTTGATGATTGAGAGGTATAGAAACCAACAGGGCTAGATGGGCAGAGCTGCCGGTTGATTTTGTACGCCGACGACGACGGTAGAAGGTTTATGCGAGCGAAACCCACTCAAGGGGGTGAATCGATGCCGATGGCGTTCGGGTTACGACGATTTTTTGCTGATATCCGAGACCATCGAGAGCGGTTCCGCCAGTTCCTCGGTATAGCCTTTATCATCTTGGTTAGTATCGCAGGGAACCCGGGGCCGGCCCCATACCTTGCCGGCGCCGCACTGGTTATCGTGGGTAGCGCAATTCGACTGTGGGCCTCAGGTCATGTCAAAAAGAACAAAGTTCTGGCGACGACAGGTCCTTACGCCTTTGTGCGGCATCCCCTATATGTAGGAAATTTCGCCCTGCTGTTTGGCTTTGCCCTTGCCTCCGGCTTGTGGTGGGCCATCCCCCTGCTTATCGGTTTCTTGTTGGCTTTTTACCCCCCCGCTATTCGCCACGAGGACGCTAAGCTCCAAAGAAAGTTTGGAGAACAATGGGCGAGATGGCACAAGAAAACACGCGCCCTGATCCCACGGTTGATGCCGTATCAGCCTGACCAACGCGGCAACTGGTCGTTCAAGCAGAGCCTGCGACAAAACGGGGAACCCATCATCGCGTTGTTTCTACTCTTTTGCCTCTACATTCTCTACCCGAGCTGAGCTAAACATCTGGTGTGCAGACGTTGAGGGATCCAGATCTTCCCACTGAGAGCGAACTCCTTCAGTGGATCAGAAAGCGTACCAAAACCAGATCCAACGTCTTCAGCTATGGTTACCAGGGACATGTCTATTTGTATGATCATGAGGGTCGACGTCTGATCATTAAGGCACCTACGGGTTGGGGGCCAGTCAGACTCATCTACCGTGCGATGTTGCGCAATGAGTACAAGGTTTATTCGAAACTAGCTGGGATTAATGGGGTTCCCCGCTGCTACGGTCTGCTCGAGGGGCGTTACCTTGCGCTGGAGTATGTCGATGGTATTCCAATACGAAAGGCCAAGATTAGGGATAGAGATGCGTTCTTTAGCAGACTTCTTGAGCTCATCGAGCAGTTACACGGCGCCGGTGTGGCACATGGCGACATGAAAAAGAAGGACAATGTCCTTGTTGTTGGAGGGCGTGAGCCGTGTGTGATCGATTTCGGTGTGGCGGTTGTCAAGAAACCAGGTTTTGCACCGATCAATCGCTACCTCTACAGAATTGCGAAGAGATTTGATTTCAACGCTTGGGTAAAGCTGAAGACTGGGTTTAAGACTAGCGCTTTGATGGAAAGAGAGGATGAACGTTATGAGCGTACGGGCGTTGAGACGTTTGCACGCTGGGTAAAACGGCGGTATGTGAAGCTAAAGAAAGGCCTGATTGCCTACGGTAGGAAATATCACTAGGCGCAAATACCTGCTTTTTCGGCCAGCTATGATCGCCCTTTCATCGGCCGTCTTGTACCATTGACCGCTGGAATACCGCCTACGCGAACGCCCCCGGCAAACCCTCCCCGGGGGTGAGACGCTTGAAGCATCCGCGCGGAGCGACTATATGAAAGTTGTTCCGGTGAAAAACTGCCCTAGGGCTCCCCGGGGAGCCCTAGGGTTCGAGTGGCCAGGGAGGGAGACGCTGTGCTTTGAGCCCGGCCGGAACCGCTGTTAGTTCGAACCTACCATCCAGACTAGATTTGGGTGCTATGTCCTCACACTACCAGGATTACGTCGGGGGCACATTGCTGAGTGTCCGAATGGTGCGGATCCCTGCAACCAACCGTCTCTCGGCAGGTCCGAAAGAATAGCAAGGATCAAGCGGCGGACAGGTGTTCCGAGGCAACGGTTATTATGGAAAACCCGAGTTGCAACATTTATACACCAGCTATGCTACGCGATATGGCACTTGCATCTGAATGGCCACGGACACCACGGGTTGTAAATGGTGTACCGCACTTGCGCCTACTCAGTTACAACATCCAAGGCGGGATTGCAGCCAGGGGTTATCGGCACTACCTCACCCATAGCTGGAAACACGTACTGCCGGATTCTGAGCGGCTAGGGAATCTCGGTCGAATCGCCGACTTGATCCATGACTTCGACCTTGTTGGTTTACAGGAAGTCGATGCAGGGAGTCTGCGCAGCGGATTCGTCAATCAGACGGAGTACCTTGCCAGGAAAGCGCACTTCCCACACTGGTACGATCAGACAAACCGCAACCTGGGTATGATCGCGCAGCACAGTATCGGCGTCCTCAGCCGACTGCGACCCACTCGCATTATCGAGCATAAGCTACCTGGTTTTATTCCGGGTCGCGGAACATTGTCCGTAACATTCGGTGAAGACGAAAACGCTCTTGTTTTATTTATCGTCCATTTCGCACTAAGTAGACGTGCCCGTTTGAATCAAATCCAGTACGTTGGCGAACTAGTTAGTGAATGTCGACATGTCATTCTGATGGGTGACATGAACTGTCGCTCTGACAGTGTTGAGATGAGGCTTCTTATGAGGAACACGGAACTACGAGAGCCCATTCATGGATTGCATACGTTCCCGAGCTGGCGACCCTATCGTAACATCGATCACATTCTTGTATCGCCAACCCTTCATGTCGAGCGAGTACGTGCGCTCAATTACCCCTTCTCAGACCACCTACCCATCGCCATGGAAGTCTCGCTTCAGGCTGTGCATTTCCCTGACTATCCGTCGGCCGCCGACTGTGCATAGCAGACTCCTGGTTAGATCGGGCATGGCGCAACCACAAAGTTCTCAAGATTGGAAACAGAAGTACCTGGCAAGCCTTGAGCAGCTAGAAAGCCGGGGAAAACAATGGTCAGAACTAGAAAGTCTGCTGCGGTTGGCGGTCCGACGTCTCAGCGTGGCGGCCGAAGGTATCGACCCTATTCTTGATGACCAGCTCGTGAAAATTCGCGAGGTCGTCGGTAATCACAAGCAGAGTAGCGAACTAGCGAGCCTGATCGATGATATCTCGCGCAGTGTCAAACGCCTCGATCAACAACAGCCATGCGATGGTATGGCTGTATCCAATTTCGCTGACTCGTTGGCTACACTCGTCAACTCGATTGAATGGCCGAAGGGCGTGCGGAGAAAAGCAAAAGGCCTAAGCAAGTGCATCAGCGCCAGTCATGAGCCTCAGCAAATGAAAACGATGTTAGCTGAGTTCGCCAGGTTAATAACGGATTCGTTTGCGTTTGTCGCGAACGACGACGATATGGATGGTTTTCAAACGCGCTCTGCCAAAACAAAAGGCAAACAACAGAGCGTGGTAGAGGTTGCGGCGCTAGAGACACCCCATGCCTTGCCGCTATCGGATAAACAGCCGTCACCGTCGGCTACCCGAATTCTGTTAGATCTGCTGGATCAGGTCCGGGTGTCTGATTCAAAAAGTGCCGATATCAAGGCGCTGCGTGCTCGCATAAGCGAGGCGCGAGAAGAAGAAGTCTTGCGTGCGCTTGCAATAGACGTCAGGGCGTTGTTGTCGAGTAGTCGTGAGCGAGTTGCTGCAGAGTCCCAGCCACGGTCACATCCTGACATTGCTCGAATTCAGGACGTCTTAATTCAACTGCTCGATTATCTCGGACTGCCCGAGGACCTGTTACCGCAGGCCGACGAGCTTGAGGGGAAACTTGGACAAGAACTGGACACCAAGCAGCTGACTACGATCTTGCAGACCATTGCTGATCTTGTGTCACAGTTGCGTAGTCGCGTTGATGAGGAAAAACGAGAGTTTGAAGGTTTTCTTATTCAGCTTACAGATCGCCTACAAGATTTGGGTCAACATCTGCAGCTTGCGCACACCCAGCAGCGTGCCTCTATCGATAGTAGACGGGAATTAGATGAGGTGGTACGCAGTCAAGTAAAGGATATTGAATCTAGCGTGCATGAGGCGTCGAGTCTAGATCATCTAAAGGTCGCCGTGCAGGAACATCTCGATTCGATTCGCAGAGATTTAGACACGTATCGACGCAATGAGGAAAAGAGTCATATACGAATGGAGCAAGAAGTAAAGGTGCTAACATCTAGGTTGCAAGAGATGGAAACTGAGTGTCAGCAACTACGCGAGCGCGCCCAGCGTGAACATATGCAGGCGGTCACAGATGCGTTGACAGGCACTTATAACCGTTCCGCTTATGAGATCCGGTTGGCACAGGAATATGCGCGCTGGAAGCGCTATCAGACGCCGTTTGCGTTACTGTTATGGGATGTCGATGGTTTCAAAGTAATAAACGACAGTTATGGCCATGCGGTCGGCGATAATGCTCTTAAGCTAATAGCGGACGTGCTGAAAGAGAATTTGCGAGACGCAGATTTCACCGCACGTTACGGAGGGGATGAGTTTGCCGCCTTACTGTCAGAAACAAGTCTGGAGATGGCACTAGTTGTCGCTGAGAAATTGAGAACGGCGATTGTCGGAAGCCAGTTCCACCACGACGGTACACCGGTAGCAATCGCGCTATCGTGCGGTATCGCCTCAATTCAACCTGAAGACACCCTAGATACTATGTTCCAGCGGGCCGACGCGGCATTGTACAAAGCTAAACGTAGCGGCAAGAATCGTTGTGTAAGCGAGAAGGACATATAACGACAACACTCGCTGGCTCATCGATTTAGTTCTAGTTCCCCCTGTTGTAAGCAGTCGTAGATCAAGTGTTCCCCCTCACAGCGCACTAAGCGACTTAGGCGATGATCCAGGGCCTCATCGATGTCGACTAAATGCCTTACCTGTGTGCCGCGAAAGCTAAGGTAGTCTGCGAGAAGCAATCGGTGGCAGTGAGCAGGCTGCTTTTCGGCGCACATGACCGTGGTACATGCTTTGTTCGCCAACCTCATTAGTTGATCGGCCGCTCTTTGGAATTCGGGTGTTTCCATGTGATCGGCATAAGCGCGCAGCGAACCGGTTAGCGAAAGATGTCGAGAATCAGGCCTATTTTGCCGGAAACCACCAAGGTTGCGGCCGGCCGAGTGATAGATGATATCGGCATCCGCCAGCGCCGCACGCAGACGGTTACGGTCGAATTGCGGGTATCGACGGGAACTGGGCTAGGCTCGAACGTCGACCAGGGTTCGCACACCGACCGAACCCAGCAGCTCGACGAACTCATCGATCCCGCGATTACTGTGGCCGATGGTGTACACAATTCGTTGCGAATTTGCCATCCGCGGTCGCCATCCCGCCGTTTCTCGTATTTATTATAAGTAATACCGGCCGTTGCACATACCGGATCCCTCGCCTTCCACATCCGCGGAGTTATCAATGAGTGTCTGTCGCGTTAAGCTACAGCATCCAGAAACAAAAACGGTTACCGCGACATGGTAGGTTTGCTGCAACGTGTTACTAGCGCGCAAGTTACGATCGATGGCAAGACGGTCGGTGAGATCGGCCGTGGCCTATTAGTCCTGGTCGGGATTGAACGCGCTGATAACGAGGTCCAAGCGTCGCGACTCGTTGATCGCCTGCTGGGATTCCGTGTCTTTCCGGACGAAGCCGGAAAAATGAATCGTAGTGTCCAGGATATCGATGGCGGCATACTGCTTGTCCCGAACTTCACCCTTGTAGCGGACACGGCCAAAGGCACACGAGCCAGCTTCACGCCGGCGGCACCACCGGATGTGGGCCAACGGTTGTTCGATAATTTGGTAGCGCGCGCGCAAGAACGACATCGTGCGGTGCATAGTGGTATCTTCGGTGCAAACATGCAGGTTATGCTTGTCAATGACGGCCCTGTGACCTTTTGGTTACGCGTGTGCCCAGACCATTCGGTGCGAACGTGACCGATTCCCACACCATCGATGAGACCATGACCCAGGTTGGCGGCGCCGGCCTGCTGCAACGAGGGTGGCGTGGATTTTGTGTGGCCATGGTGCGGATCTTCTACCGCCGGCGTGAAGCCCACGGGCTCGAAAGGATCCCGAGCCACGGCGCGGTTTTGCTTTGTGCGAACCACCCGAATGCCCTTGTGGACCCGATCATTATCCAGGCATTTTGTGATCGTATCATTCACCCACTCGCGAGGTCGGGATTATTTGAAAGTCGGCTAGCGCGGCCCTTTCTTTCTTTGATGCAGGCGGTACCTATCTATCGCCGGCAAGATGCTGGTGCCGACACATCCCGCAACATCGATTCGTTCGCGCGTTGCTATGAACTGTTTAGGCTCGGGGAAATTCTGCTGATTTTCCCCGAGGGACAGAGTCACTCCGACTCACGTTTACGCGACATCAAGACCGGCGCGGCGCGACTGGCACGGGGTGGCATTGAGACGGCCGGCGTAACCCCCACCGTGTTGCCGGTTGGGCTCACATTCGGTGACAAAGGACGCTTTCGGAGCAGTGTGTTGCTTGAAGTTGGAGAGCCGATAGATCTCTCTGCACCTCCAGCCGAAGACCCTGAGACTACTGTACGACGATTGACCGGGTTGATTGAAAGCGGCCTTAAAGCGGTGACGGTAAACGCCGAGTCATCAGAGGCCTTAGCGCTTTCACGACGGTTAGAAAGATTCTTCGCATTACGACGAGGTCGTTACCGTCGCGGCAGTCTCGAGCAGCGTTTTCGCGCTCTAAGGAAACTAATCCGTTCTCAGCGCATTCTTCGTAAAAGGGACCCCGCGCGTGTAGCCAGTCTTAGCCAGAGGCTTGAGCGATTCGAGCGTTTGTGTAGTCACTTCGGCGTGCACGATTATCAACTGACAGTACGCTACACACCCTTCGTTATCATCCGCTTCTTGTTTCGCAGTTTGTTGATGTTGTTTTTGGTTTTGCCGCTCGCGTTGTGGGGCGCGATCAATTCCGCGGTGCCGCTACTGCTGGTGTCCCGACTTATGCCGCGGATCGCCAAGGGCTCACAACAGTATGACACCACTAGAATGGCGCTGGCATTGGCCGTATTTATTGTTGCCTGGGCGCTTCAGACCGCCGCTGTATTCTGGTTTCTCGGGGGCCTGTCCGCCTTGCTTTATTTCCTGAGTCTGCCTTTGGCCACGGCGGCAGCAATACTCATGTATCGCGAGAAGGACAGAATCGTCGAAAACGTCAAAGGATTTTTTCTGTTTATGCGCAAACGACGATTGCGTGATTATCTGTTAGACCGCCGCAAGGAGCTGGAACAAGAGCTCGCACGTATCATAAAGCTTCTGAAACGCTAGCTGCCCGCCAGTACCGAGAGCCGCGCCCACACTCGTCTAACTGTCAGTACCACTGGTAGAATTGAGGGATGTCCACATGCGCTGACAGGTCGTCGCAACCACTCGATCGAGACGAGATCCTCAGTCATTTAGCCGGGGACTCTTTTGTGGTCGACAGACTGTACGTGTACCACGAAGTCGAGTCGACAAACCTATGTCTGCTCGAGAAGAACGTCGATGCACAACAACTGTCGGGTGCAGTTTGTGTCGCCGAGACGCAATCTGCGGGCCGCGGTCGCCGCGGTCGAGCCTGGATAGCCACGCCCTATTGCAACGTTATGCTGTCTGCCTCATGGCACTTCGAGCCGCCAACCGCACGGCTCGCGGGTTTGAGCCTTGCAGCCGCCGTCTCGACCGTACGTGCGCTACAAGACTACGGTGTGGGTGATCTCGGACTCAAATGGCCGAACGACATAGTCTGGCACGAAAAGAAACTTGGTGGGTTATTGGTTGAGACGCGAAGTGCTGGGCAACAATCGACGCTAGCGATCGTCGGCTTGGGGATTAATGTACGTTTAGCCGAAGACGATGCCGCGCTCATCGATCAACCCTGGGTCGATTTGGCGACCATCATTGGCGTTGTCGATCGAAATCGGTTGGTGGCGTACATTATCACGCGTCTACACGAGATGTTTCGCGAATTTACTGCAATGGGTTTTGCGCCTTTCCAGCCGGAATGGGAACGCCTGGATGCATTTTCCAATCGATGGGTGCACCTACGACAAGGGGAGCACACGATTGAGGGTCAGGTATTGGGGGTCGACGACAGCGGCGGTCTACGGGTGGTTGACAGTCTGGGTATTGTCAAGACGTTCTACACGGGCGATATCAGTATGAGGCCCGCAACATGAACCTACTTGTCGATCTCGGCAATACGCGGATCAAGTGGGTATGGAGTGGCCCCGATGAATGGCGGCCGGCTGCTAGCCTGCGCGAAGGTCGTAGCACTGAGACGCTGCTCGATGAAGCCTGGTCGGGGATGGCTTCACCGTCCAAGGTCGTGGTCGCGAGCGTAGCCAGCGCTGACGTATTGCAAGCGCTTGAACGTTGGATAGCGGATCGTTGGGCTTCCCACGTGTACGTTGTGCGCCCGCAAGCAGAATTGCTCGGCGTAAAGAACGGCTATCACCGACCGGAAACCTTGGGCGCCGACCGATGGGCCGCCTTGATTGCTGCCCGTCGTCTAGTTTCAGGTGCCGCCTGTATTGTTGATTGCGGCACGGCGCTTACCATAGATGCGCTGGCTAGTGACGGAAGATTCCTAGGTGGTGTAATCTTTCCCGGTCTTAGGGTATTAAGGACTAGCTTAGTACAGGCGACGAGCGGCATAGCTGAAACATCGGGTAATGGCGCCGACTGTATTGCGCGTTCGACCGAGGATGCGGTAGCAGCGGGGACCCAGTTTGGACTTGCTGGCGCGATAGAGCGAATCTTGAACGAGCATCGGGATAGGCTGGGTCCGGAGATGAAGGTCTTGCTGACAGGCAATGATGCGCCAGTGGTTTTGTCTAAGCTTGCGCAACCCGTAGAAGAAATTCCAGACTTGACCCTGAAGGGCCTGGCGATCATTGCGGAAGAACTGATATGAAACTGCTATTTGGCGCTGTGCTTTTACTTAATATTGGTATGTTTATGTGGGGCAGTTGGTATGAGGCACCGCCGACGAGAACGGTAGTCAATCATCGACCGCCGGTGAACGCTGACAAGCTGCGCGTGCTAACTGCCGCGGCGGAAGTGCCATCAGCCGAGCCGATAGGGCCGAGACTACAACCGTGGGCCTTGCGGGCGGTTGGCACCAAGCGTGTCTGTGCCTCGGTCGGTCCCTTCCCGAGCGTGGCCATGGTGCGACGTGCCCAGAGTGATCTCGCCGACCTGGACTTGGATCATCGCCAGCGCCAAGAAGTGAAGAAAACGGTAGCGAGTTATCGTGTGTATCTGCCGCCGCAGGTTTCTCGCCAGGCAGCCCGGGACAAACGAAAACAATTAACCAGCATGGGGTTTAAAGATCACTACATCATCGACGAGTCCGGCCGAGAGAACGCAATATCGCTTGGTTTGTTTGCCGTCGAGCGCAACGCATGGATACTGGGGCGCAAGCTAGCGGAGAAGGGTATCAGCGCCAAACAGGAGACCTTACATCACACCGAGACCGTCTACTGGCTTGATCTGGAGCTTGGACAAGAAACGGGCGAAGCGGTGGCAAAGCTCGGATGGCAAAACCCCAAGGTGCGGATATGGGATCGTGCCTGTAACGAAAACAACGATGCTGAGGTCGACCAACCGGCCTGAGGTCGCTATCATCCCGTGGTCGCCCCGACCCAAGAGATTTATACTTATATTTGATCTATCCAGCACGCCCGCATAGCTCAGCTGGCAGAGCATCTGATTTGTAATCAGACGGTCGGTGGTTCGAATCCGCCTGCGGGCTCCACTTTTTAGCGGTCCATACCGGGCACATAGGTAACAGTTTATACTGGAGACTTGGTTTACAGTTTAGGTACAAAGGGGTTGGAGGTGGGTTCTACGCGACCCACCTCTTCGTCAAAGAATCCTAAATCATAATTGACGAAGCTGACCAGCCAAATTTTGTCTGCGACTTCGCGGATTCCTACGGTTTGCCCGGCGAACACGACACTTAGATTGATTTTGCGCCGACCGATGCAGATTCGGCCACATTTTGTCACTCGCACCACGCGGTCATGAAACGGATACTCGGGTTCATCTGGTGGTTGGTAGAACACAGGACATTCAATCTTGGCACTGCGATGCCGGTTCGAGTAGGGGAAGCCCCTTTCGTTCGTTAGCCCCATGAAGGTGAACGAAGAAGCCAAAGGATATCGCAAGCGTGTTCTTGAGCACATCGAGCTCCTCGCAAGCCCTTCGGATCAGATGAAGTACGAACGTGATGTGCCGGCTGCGGATGTCCCGGCGGAATTGGTCTGCGGGTTTGTAGACGACCTCTATCACCCAAAGAGTAAGGTGTTTCTCAATGCGTTCACAGAGCACGAGCTGAAATCCCTAGCCGAACTTTATGGGATGGTTTGTATCGCATCCAACGCGTTCAGCAAAATGGGCTGCCGTTCAGTAGCGGAGGTCCAGAAGGTTGCGGAATGGCGTTCTGTCATGGCGTTTGCCAAAGATCTGGCAGTTGAACTGAAAGGGAATGGCTAACAATGCCATGAAGCGGATTACGTTTATGAGCGAGTAGAGCCCTACGGCAGGCTTTATCTATCCAATTACAAAGCCTTTTTTGGTTATGACGCCATTCTCCGGCGGAGATATACTGCAATTGAGACGTCTAATTATCGTTAAGCCGCCCAGCGTTGACAGCCGCGCCCAGGGCCATCGCCTGAATTCGCTGACCGGCTGAAGAGGGGAACGCCATGGCAGGCAATGGCAACCATGAGCGCGTCATTGTGTCGTACCTCACGTTACGACGAGTCGTGGGTGTCCTGGGTGTCGCGCTTCCCGTACTCGTGGCGCTGTGGGGCTTCGTCCTTTGCGGTTGCGGGGAGCTCCAAGATTCCATCAGCGACTACTACGCGCTAAGAACGCGAGACCTCCTGGTCGGCACCCTATTCGCCATCGCCTGGTTCCTGTTCACGTACAGGGGCTACGAGCGACAGGACGACCTCGCCGGCGATCTGGCCTGCCTCTTCGCGTTGGGTGTCGCGTTCTTTCCGGCCAGCGGTGAGGAGTGGGAGAAGGTCGTTCACTTCACGTCGGCACTCGGGCTCTTCCTCATGCTCTCGTACTTTTCCCTCTTTCTCTTCACCAAGTCGGGTGGATCCCCAACGCCTCAGAAGAGGATGCGGAACAGGGTATACGTGACGTGCGGCCTGATCATGCTGGTCTGTATCGCTCTGATCGGGCTGTACTACTGGCTCCTGCAGGACTCGCCGATCGCCGCGATCAAGCCGGTGTTTTGGTTGGAGTCTCTGGCGCTATGGGCCTTCGGGTTCTCCTGGTTCGTCAAGGGCGAGACGCTGTGGAGGGACCCACAGGGGTAGTCCGTAGAGGTCACCCGCGAGCGGCTAGTCGGATTTTGTGTTGTTCATAGTTGGCGTCGAGGACGTAGAGGGTATCACCATCCGTAATCTTGACGACCTTGCCGGTGATCACGGTCCCACCACACGGACCAATCTTGCGCTTGAAGTGCCGCCGCCAGCGCTTTGGCGCGTTCCCGGTCTTCACTGGCGTAGCTGATGAAGATATCGCTCAACGGGGGTGTCCTTACGTCTAGGTCCCTTCTTAAGCTGGTGGTGCGGGTTGGAGTGCTCCCTCATGCTTCATTCTCGTCCCTCTTGAACGTTGGTTTTCTCAGAGCAGATTCAGTCTGCCCTTGTAGGGCAGATCGGTCAATAGACGCTGCCGGGGGATAGGGCCGGCGTTTCAGTTATCATTTCACCAAGAGCAGTGCGCCAGGAGACCCACCATGCCCTTCTACCTCACCCCCAAACAAGACGACTCCAACAAAATTCCTGAACTCCAAGTCTGTATTGCAGAGGCTTTGTATGACGTGGATTCGATTGTGGCGGATCCAGAAGTCTACACAAAAGAAGAACTCGCGGCCTTACACAGCCAGGTCTTGTCTAACCTGGAACAAGCGTGGGAGCTATTAGGTGGGAGTGAGGATCAACTCCTGTCTACGATGATGCAGATCTCGCACGTCGTGGCGCAACAATTCAATAAGCAAGAATGAGGGACCAATTTCCAAGCCTCACGCTCGTTGGGTTGCTTATCGCTGCCTTGTCCCTGCCTGGGTGCCAAACTGTAAGGTATTCCGTGAGCCAGGCACAGCCGATCCCAGACATCAGCAAGTTGATGCGTGGCTACTATCCCGTTGACGGGTACCCGCTTCGCCTCAAGCTGCCGGACGTTGAAGTGGACGTAAAGGCGCTGAATCGCGCATCACTTTCTTGGCCCTCGTCAGAATTCCACGGCTCGTCGAGAACCGGGACCAAACTGCTCGTATTGCTCGTACTATCGCCAAGGGCGGACGGTGTGCATTTTGATCCGTCACGCGTGCGCTACCAGCCGGAAGGCGAGCAGACTGGCCGCCCCTCGTTGTTGCAACGACCTGCGCGCAAACGCACCTTAGCCTGGGGTCATTTCAAGACCTGTTTTAGTTCGTCTAACGATCCGGACACCTATGCGCCCATTACAGGGCCTGTGCCAGTGACCAAGCGTGCGTGTTTTCGTATCTTCTTTGACGACTATAGAGCGGAAGACAGAGCATTTACGCTTTTCATCGAGGGAATCTCGAAATCCGGCAAAGCTTTGGAGGTTCCCTCCGTGGTCTTCAAGCATAAGAAATGGGTCGTGCGACAGCCGATTGTGCTCTGGTGAGAAATTCGCGGGTAGCACAACAGTTCAACAAACAAGAAGGAGGGCATCCACATGAACCTAAATCCACTGGTAACCGCAGCCTTGGTCATGATCGGACTCAGTCAAGTGTCGCAGGCTTGGACTTCTATCCAACCCACACCTCAGGAAACACATTTCCGGGTGGTGCAGGAGTTCTGTAAGAAACAGGCGCAGAAAAACGGAAATGGTGAGTGCACATACGTGAGCTGCATGGCAAGCTTGGTTACGGGACCTACCGTTTGATTTTCGCTGGATGAAAGACGGACAAGGTTGCACGGTTGTGAGTGCCTTTGGGGGTGGGGGGCCTACCCAAATCCACCATGCCAGAATCGTTCGCGAAAGAGTATTTGTATTAAAATGCCGATAGGTCCTGATTAGCGCCCGATTCAGTTAAAGTACCTAGCATATGAAATACAACGTTATTTCCGCCGACTGTCACATTGATCTCATTTGGCTTCCGCCCGACCTGTTTACGTCCAACGCATCTGCGGCTCTGAAGGACCGAATGCCGTACGTCATCGATGGAGCGAAAGGACCTCAATGGGTAACGAAGAAAGGCAGTTATTTCGGGTTGGTGAACGGGATGGGTTCTGCCGGACGTGAGTACGTCCCTGGACAGATCCACCGTTCTGATCGCATGGCGTCAACAGGCCTGTATGAAGATGGCAAGAAGGGTGTTCGTCGTATCACCGATCCCGAGTTACGGCTCAAAGACCAGGATCGTGACGGCATCCAGGCAGAAGTGCTCTATGGTATCTTGGGCGCCAGTATCCGGTTAAACGATCCCGAAGCTGCGACCGAAGTTATCCGTATCTACAACGAATGGTTGGCGGATTTCTGTGAAACGCATCCGGACCGCTTTGCGGGCATCGCCTGCATTCCCAATCACAGCACCAATTCAGCCCAGGATGAAATCAAACGCGTTGCGGGGCGCGGGGCTGTTCGCGGGCTGGAAGTTCCATTGCAGGTGGACATGAAGCCATTATGGGACCCGTACTGGGAGCCGTTGTGGGCAGCGGTCAACGAATCGGGCTTGCCGCTGCACTTTCACACGGTCGGTAGCGGGCCGCCCGATACAAGCAGCTATCCGCCGCTCGTGCAACGCACGGCATGGGCCGTCTACATCACCGGCTTTCAGATTCAGATGGCCCATGTGCTTATGTCAATCATTTACGCGGGTGTACTGGAGTGCTACCCCAACCTGAAGCTAGTGATCGATGAAAGCGGGATCGGTTGGATCCCCTATCTCCTCGAACATATGGATCTGGAATGGGAGGACCAGTTCAAGGATCTCACCCTAACCATGAGGCCCAGCGAGTATTGGTACCGCCAATGCAAGGCGACTTACCAGTCGGATAAGGTCGGCATTAAATTGCTCGACCATCTGGGGGTGGACAATATCATGTGGGGTTCAGACTTCCCGCATCCGGATGGTGTGTGGCCGGATTCGCAGGAGTTCATTCAGGCGGAGGTCGGGCACTTGCCCGAGGACGTGCGTTACAAAATCGTTTGTGAGAACGCCGCAAAGCTTTACGGATTTCCGATTGAATGAAACATTACAGTCATCGACTCGCGTATCGGTGACGGCGCTGTGGTGCACTTATGGTGCACTCGGTAGCAAAAAACCACAGTTATGCACAACAAGCCACAACACGACGAGCTGGCCCTCCGATTAAAGGGTTTTGTTTGGCAACGGATATTTGGCGGCCGTCAAGTACCCCGAATCGATACGTAGATGCAGAAACGAAAAAAATCCCCGCACAAGGCGGGGTGAGTTCATGGCTCAAGACACCTGGTTCTAAGCGACATTCAGTTTTTTTCGTTTATCCTTTTTTGACTTGATCCGCTTGTAAAGAAAAATAAAGAACGTAAGTTACTTATTCAGTGACCTTATATAAGCCAGAACATTACCAATATCACCGTCGCTTAATCCCACAGGGGGCATTGGTGGGGCAGCTGGGTTCTGCGGTTTCATAATGCCCTCTTTAAGGCTCTTGGTAAGGTCCGCATCGCTCTTGTCCAGAGTCTCTCCTTTCATAAAGTTCGGAACACCTGGAATCATGGCATTACCGTCAACACCATGGCAGGCCCCACAATTAGTATCATAAACTGTCTTCCCAGCCGCCTTATCGCCCGCTGCATAACCAATTGGAAAGGTAAGAACTGTAACGAAAGCAACAGTCAATACGAAAACGAAGATTTTAATACTTTTGAAATCCATTTTTGCCTCCTGAAGATTTAGTTTCACAAATCTGACCTCAAACTAAGCATGCGCTTCAAGTATAGGTGGCCCAACCTTAACCTTTGCTGAACGGGATCAGTAGATAATCCATCTACTGTTTCTGGGCAGCACGGGCCAAGGTATGGGCATTAAGCGAATTGCGCGCAAGGTTGGTGTAGGCACCGGCACCGTGCGGCGAATTGTTAAGGAGGCTGCTTAGGAAAAAAATCCCCGCACAAGGCGGGGTGAGTTCATCAATGTGCTTCCCGCATGAACTCAACGCTACCCGTCGAGAATCTGCCGAAAGGCTCTTGTGAGCTGCTACAAAAGGCCGCCGTAGTTGGTGGTCGAAATACGGCAGTAAAGCAATCCACTTGATTATTTGGCTCCCCCAGTGTGTCAAATGCGAGATCGTAAGCGTTCCCATTTATCCGCAACGGTTCAAAGGCCAAAAACAGCGACAAAGAGCCGTCTGTCGGGTCAACAATCCAATTAGCTCGCCCAATATCGGCCAATGTGAAAGTAAATGGCAACGGAGCGGGATCTCCGGGGCCGGCTGGCGGACTCGAGAAACTGGTCTGTGCTGTAACTGTAAAGAACAAGGACTCCACGCCAGCCTCTCCCGGTATCTGCCCAAACAAGACGACTACAACAAGATCCCTGAACTCCAAGCCTGCATTGCCGAAGCCTTGTAAGATGAAGCCTTGTAAGATGTAGATTTGATTGTGGCTGATCCGTTTAGCGTCGGTAAAACGGCGGATCAGTTTCTACCATTTTGCTACCACTTTAAGCCAATCCAGCATGCCTGAGCGCCTCAAAGAAGACCAGTGTGTCACCTCTGTCCTGGGGTTTCACAATAGGTTATGCCACTTTCAACCAACCTGAGAATATGTCGCGTGTAGACGCTATGTAGACACCCCAATGGAAAGTGGATCTCTCGAACGCGATTGCCCGACTTGTCTAAATGCAACCGTTACGCTGGACGGCGGGCGAGCGCTCATACCAGGCTTTGCTGGTATTTAAGATCTTCACCACCGAAAGCATTACTGGCACCTCGACCAGAACGCCAACCACCGTCGCGAGCGCCGCGCCGGAGTCGATGCCGAACAGGCTGATCGCCACCGCAACGGCCAACTCGAAGAAGTTGCTCGCGCCGATTAGCGCCGATGGAGCAGCTACGCAGTGCGCCGATCCGACCTTGCGATTTAAGAGATAAGCAAGACCCGAGTTGAAATAGACCTGGATAAGAATCGGTACGGCAAGGAGTGCGATCACGATAGGTTGAGCAATAATCTGTTCGCCCTGAAAGGCGAACAGGAGAACGAGCGTTGTCAGAAGCGCTATGAGAGAGACAGGTTGTGACCTGCCCAGCAACTTCTTAAGGGCGGGCTTTCCCCCGGAGCTAAGGATACGCTTGCGCAAAACCTGGGCGATAATCGCCGGCACGACGATGTAAAGTCCGACCGAGAGTAGGAGCGTATCCCATGGCACGGTGATTGCCGAAAGTCCCAGCAGTAGACCCACAATCGGGGCGAAGGCAAACACCATGATGATGTCGTTCAGCGCCACTTGGCTCAGCGTGAAATGCGGCTCGCCGTCAGAAAGATTGCTCCAGACAAAAACCATCGCCGTACAGGGCGCTGCGGCCAAAATGATCAGGCCGGCGATGTAGCTGTCTATCTGCGCTGCCATCAGATAGGGCCGGAACAAATAGCCGATGAACAACAGAGCAAGCGCCGCCATAGAGAAGGGCTTGACCGCCCAGTTGATAAACAGCGTCACACCGATCCCGCGCCAGTGTTGGCGAACCTGGCCTAGCGCAGCAAAATCGATCTTCACCAGCATCGGGATGATCATCAGCCAGATCAGAATGGCGACCGGGACATTGACCTGAGCGATCTCGGCCCCGCCAATGGCCTGGAATACGCCGGGCAGGGAATGCCCAAGCGCTACGCCAGCAATGATGCAGAGTACAACCCAGATGGACAGATAACGTTCAAATGTGGACATCAAGGAGCCTTTTTTAGTTCTTGGTCACCTCTGCCGGCTGACCGGCAATCTCGTGCAGGAAGCATCGCAGCGGCTCCAGTGCCTCTGTGTTGAGTGAGTAGCAAACACGGGGGCTTTCAACCTTGCCTGTGATGATCCCGGCGGCCTTTAGGATGCGTAAATGCTCAGATATCGTGGATTGCGCCAGGCCTACCTCATCCACAATGTCGCAGCCGATGCAGGTCTGCCTCTCGTGCAGCATCCTGATCACGCCTAACCGGGCGGGGTGTCCAAGCGCCTTTGCAAGCGCCGCGAGCTCTTCGTCTTCCTGGGGTGGCGTAGACAGAGTGTGGGCTTTTCGTATCTTGACAGCTGGCATTTTCTTCCCAATAATCGTAATTCGACGATAAACGATATGTAGCACGATCATGCCCGCATCGCAACTGCCCCGGCACCAGACGCCGAAGGGGGGCCTTGTCATCATCTGCGGGAGTGATGTCTGGCATCGTCCGTAGCTCCACTGAAGGAGAGATTGTGCGCCTCTGTTGATCCGTTAAACATCAATCATTCAAATCTTGCGCTATATTGGGTCGAGTACAGCCAGTCGGCGAATGCTTATATTTCCTGTTGTGCAGCCTTGCTCATGATCGGGCGAGCAGGTGGTCAAGGAGCGTCTAAGCCGGGCTTTGTAGTGGTTTCGAGGGAATTGTGGATAGGGCGGTTTTCCGATAAGCGTCCAGATCGTATGCGGAGTAAGCACCTTGCAAGCTGCTGTAATAGCCCAGACTTCATCGGCAGACACTGTTGGGCCGAATAGCCACGCCGTCACTAACGCATCGCCACTGAGGCGATAGAGAAGAGATAGGAGGTGACAATGAAACAAGCATCTCAGGTCTTATTCTGGCTAGGAACTGTTCCCTTCCCCACCAACGGAGGCCGGCGACCGGAGTCGCGCACAAAAAGTCCAGGCGCACCCGCTGTGAGGGAGAGCAAACCATGACGCGCCGAATAGCGACGTTCACGCTGGCGTTGGTTAAGGCGCGGTTCAGGTTGCTGCAGGTAATATGTCTTCCAGTTAGCGGATTTTCCGCGATTCAATCCCGCTAAAGGAGGTGTAGCATGCACGTAAGAACGCTTATCTTAGGCCTTTCATTGGTGCCGCTAGTCGCCGTGGGTGTAGCGGCCCCGACGGTGACCCATGCCAGTGACCTGGAAGTCCATGTCGATATCGATGGCTTCACGTTGGGCTATCATTATGGGGGGCATCGGCATCATGGTCATCGCCATGGATACCACCTTGGCTATTCCGGGGCCTATTACTACCGCCAACCGGGGTACTACTACCCGAATTACGGGCACCATAAGCGCAGACACTACGGCCAGCGACATCACGGCCAGCGACATCACGGCCAGCGACATCACGGCCAGCGACATCACCGCCAGCGATACAACGGCCATCGTGCAAAGCGCCACGGGTTTCGCGACGCCGTTGGCGGCCACCGCCAGCATCGCAAGCGCCGTTAAGGGGTTAGCGCGCTAACCGACAAGCGGCGCCGCAGCCTCGCGCGGCGATGCGCGATCCCGTCGTATGGGGCGCCCCAGATAGCGCACCATATCCGGGATAGTACCGAGCGGTCGGGATGTGGGGGCCATGAACTACAAAAACGCGTGAACAGCAGTCACGTGGTGGAACACTAGCGGGACACTTGCAGGCAACAATCGACGGTTATCCACCTCAATAACGTATTGATCCAATGATTGTTGTGTGCCGCTATTCGTTGTCGCTTGTTCTTCGTAAAGGACTCTGACTCCGTCAACCGAGGTTCGAATCCTCGTCCCCCAGCCAATTTAATCAGTCAGTTACGAAGTCAGGTTTGTTTCACTTCTCCGGTTGTGCCGAGATTGTGCCGTAGTTATCCACAGCTCTCGGCACCGCCAACTTCTCTACGTACTCGCGCAGGTGCTCCGGCGATAGATGCGCATAACGCCGGACCATCTCGGGCGATTCCCAGCCGGCTAGCTCCTGCAGTACATGTAGCGGCGTTCCTTGCTGCACCAGCCAGCTGGCCCAGGTGTGCCGAAAATCATGCCACCTGAAATCCTTGATGCCCGCCTTATCGCATGCGTTCTTCCAGATCCGTGAATGCACATGCTTTAGCGGCTCGCCCTGCCGAGTTATGAAGCAATACACCGGATGCTGATCTTGCTGGCGCCGAACTACGAGCACGGCGTCGCCGTTTAGAGGCACTGGTATCGCCTTGCGCGCCTTGGCCTGGTCCGGATGGATCCAGGCGGTTCGACGCTCGAGGTCCATCTGGTCCCAACGCAGTCCGAACACATTCCCACGCCTAAGACCTGTTGCCAAAGCGAAACGCGCTGGTTCGGCCAAGTAATCCGGTAGCGCATCGAGCAGCCGCTCGGCCCCTTCCTGGGTCAGCCAGCGGATGCGTCGCTTTGGCTCCGGCAACATGCGGACCTTCGGTATGCGGTCGATCCATTCCCATTCGAATGCCGCCTTCCGAAGGATGCCGCGCACCAGTGCCAACACCCGGTTCACGGTTGCATTGTTCACGCCTTCCTTGAGCTTGGCGTCTATGATTCTCTCGATCACGTCGCGGGTGATCTGATCGAGATACAGATCGCCAAGGTGCCGATCGATCCATTGCAACCGTCGTTGATCATCCCTGATGGATGCCTTGTGGGCCTTTTCCTTAACCCACCGAATCACGGCTTCCGGCCACATCTTGCGGGGCTTCTCGCCCAGCTGGTGAATACGCCAAGCCTCGGCCTTCAATTGGTCATGTAGCTCTTGTGCAGCTACCCGTTTTTCAGTCCGAGTGCTTCAGCGTACTCTTCGTCTATCTGGTGTCGCGATGTCGATCCACCAGACTTTGTTTCGACGTCGTAGCGACATAATGTTACCTCCTCATTACATGTCGCTCAGCAACATTTTGCATTAGGAAAGTGGCGTGCTGTAGACTTTCATCGATTACCCATCGATAGTTGCTCCAACCATCTTAATGGTCGGTATTATATGGTCTGTATTATCCAGGGAAGTAGGAGTTGATGTGTGCGTCTCGAACGAGGAATGATGACCCAGATTGGCCCGAGACGACCGTGTTATTGTGACGCAGCAGAAAGGGTTTTTTCTTACGCTTAACTTTGACGTAGGTCATGGAAAACAACGTCGTTTTCATTAACACTGTGGTAGTTTAATAGCGGATCCATTCCACACGATATTATCCACACACTTGCCGATCACAAACGGGAGAAAAAATGAACCTATCCGGCATTTTGGTGCTAGTCCCACCGGAACAAACGCAATCCACGATCACCCTGTTGAACGCCCTCCCTGGGGTGCAGGTTCACTACCAGGAGCCAGCGGCTGGACGCATCGTCGTGGTCCAGGAGGCGGAATCCACGACTGCGGAGATTGATGGACTGAAACGCATTCAGGCACTGCCCAAGGTCCTGTCGGCGGCGATGGTCTACCACTACTTCGAGGATGAGGGCGAGATCGTGGCGGGAATACCGCCCGAACTGGATGAAGTGGAGGGGTCGAAGAATAATCGTGTTCCGCCCTTTCTCGCGCAGTAACAAAAAGTAAGTCCAGAACGCAAGACTTCGTGGTGAGGAGGTTTAGATGACCACAACACGCCGTGATTTTTTGAAGACCAGTATTGCTGTGGCCACCGCCGCCACTGTGGGAATTCCGCTCAGCCAATCGGTGCTAGCTCAGGCCACAAAGGCCAATGGAGACTGGCGCTGGGACAAGGGTGTGTGTCGGTTTTGTGGCGTCGGATGCGGCATCATGCTGGCGACCAAGAACGGCCGCATCGTCGCCACCAAGGGTGATCCGGATGCTCCGGTGAATCGGGGGCTGAACTGCATCAAGGGCTACTTCAACGGCAAGATCTTGTATGGCAAGGACCGGCTGACTCAGCCCCTGATGCGCATGCAGCACGGCAAGTTCGATAAAAAGGGGAAGTTCACCTCGGTCACCTGGGAACGGGCCTTCGATGAAATGGAACGGCAACTCAGGAAAGTCCATCAAGAGCTTGGCCCCACCGGCATGGCAATCTTCGGCTCCGGTCAGTATACGATCCAGGAAGGCTATGCCTCCGCCAAGCTGATAAAGGCGGGATTCCGCAGTAACAATATCGATCCCAACGCACGTCACTGTATGGCCTCGGCGGTGGCGGGCTTCATCCAGACCTTCGGGATCGACGAGCCCTCGGGCAACTACGACGACATTGAGCACACCGACACTATGGTGCTGTGGGGCGCCAATATGGCGGAAATGCACCCCATTCTCTGGTCGCGGATTGCCGACCGCCGGCTGAGCGCCGAGCGAACGCGGATCGTCAACATCAGCACATTCCGCAATATGTCGTCGGACCTTGCGGATTTGGAAATCATTATCCGGCCGCAAACCGACCTCGCGCTGCAAAACTATATCGCCCGAGAGATTATCCAACGTGACGCGGTGAATTGGGACTTCGTGAATAAACACTGCGTGTTTGCAACCGGCCCTTACGACATCGGAGCCGGCATGCGTGCGACGGGTAAGTTTGCGTTCGCTGCTGAACAGGATATCCAGGCAAAAGAGCTGGTGCGCACCCTAGATAAATACGAGGCGGTCGCGCAACGGAGAAAGGCAGGCGATAAGGTCAACCAGGAAAACCGGGGCAAGGCCGGCCGCCACTGGACGATCAGCTTCGATGACTTCAAGAAGGCGGTGGCCCCCTACACCTTGGATTTTGTGGCCGCACTCGCCAAGGGTGATCCAGACGAATCCATGGATCAGTTCAAGGGCAAGGTCAAGCAATTGGCCGATCTCTACATCGATGCCAACCGCAAGGTGGTGTCCTTCTGGACCATGGGCTTTAACCAGCACCAACGAGGCACCTGGGTCAACGAACAGACCTATATGAACCACCTTTTGCTGGGCAAACAGGCCACGCCCGGCAACGGTGCCTTCTCACTGACCGGCCAACCTTCGGCGTGCGGCACCGCGCGCGAGGTGGGCACGTTCGCCCATCGGCTTCCGGCGGACATGGTGGTGTTTAACCCCAAACATCGCGCACGCGCCGAAAAGCTGTGGAACCTGCCGGCACAAACCGTGAATCCTAAAGTCGGCAGTCACATGACCAAGATCATGCGGGACTTGGAGGACGGTTCTGTGAAATGGGCCTGGGTCCAGGTGTGTAACCCGTTTCAGTGCACCGCGAACGCCAATCACTGGATCAAGGCGGCGCGCGAGATGGACAACTTCATCATCGTCTCCGAGGCCTATCCGGGCATTTCTGCGAAGGTGGCGGACCTTATCCTCCCATCGGCAATGATCTTTGAGAAGTGGGGCGGATATGGTAATGCCGAGCGGCGCACACAGCTGTGGCGGGAACAGGTCCCTCCCCCGGGTCAGGCACGTAGCGACGTGTGGCAAGTGTTGGAGTTTTCCAAACGCTTCAAGCTGAAGGAGGTGTGGGGCCAGCAGAAGATTCCGAGGCTGAAGGCGAAAGGCTTCGAGGACGACACCTTGCCGGACGTGTTGGCCGCGGCCCGGGAAATGGGCTACTCACCGGAAAGCACCCTGTACGACGTGTTGTTCGCCACCGCGGGCAACAAGAAGCACAAGTGGCCCGACCCGCTAGCCAAGGGCCACGACAATCACACCGTCAAATCCTTGGGCGAGAACTGGTTCGTGGAAAAGGCGCTGTTCGAGGAATACGCCGGATTCGGACGCGATCACATGCACGACTTGGCGCCATTCGATGTGTACTACCGTGATGATGTGCGTGGCCTGAAGTGGCCGGTGGTTAACGGCAAAGAAACCCAGTGGCGCTTCAACGAGAAGTACGATCCCTATGTGAAGAGCGGCAGCGGATTCGACTTCTACGGACCGGCGCTCAAGGCGCTGCCGAGTGGGGACCTCGATGGCGTGACCAACGCCGAGAAGACCTCGTTGACGGGCAAGGCCAAGATCTTTTTCCGTCCCTACGCTGCGCCGGTGGAACAGCCGGATGAAACCTACGATCTGTGGTTGACCACGGGCCGTGTACTCGAACACTGGCACAGCGGCACGATGACGCGTCGTGTCCCCGAGTTACACCGGGCGGCGCCAACGGCACTGTTATACATTCATCCCGCCGACGCCAAGGCCCGGGGGTTGGACCGTAAAGATATGGCTTGGATCGAATCGCGGCGCGGGAAGATAAAGGCGATCGTAGAAACTAAGGGACGCAATACCATGCCCAAAGGCTCGGTGTTCGTCCCGTGGTTCGACGAGAGCGTGTTCATCAACAAGCTGACATTGGATGCCACCTGTCCGATCTCCAAGCAAACGGACTTCAAAAAATGCGCGGTTAAGGTCTACAAGACTTGAGACCGCATCTGATACCGCCGCACAAAGAGTATTCCGGCGCGGGAACAATCAAAAGGAGAGCGGCATGAAGACCATCCACATTCTTATCGGTGTAATTCTAATGACCGTGGGCCTCACCGGTGCCCAAGCCGGGCAACCGGGTGTTGCAGACAAAGACCTCGGTCTCAGTAAGTCCACAGTCTTCGACACACCTTCGCCCGAGGCCTTTGCTTATGGCGAGGCCTCACCCGGGTCGGGTAACACGCTGCCGCGCGCCTATAACGGCGCGCCACCCCAGATCCCCCATAGTGTTAAGGGGTTCATACCGGTCACGGCGCGCAGCAATACGTGTGTTGCCTGTCACAACAATCCCGCAATGTGGGGCCAGAAGGCCAAGGGCGCACCCACGCCGATGCCGCCGAGCCACTACACCGACACGCGGAATGCGCCGGGTAGTGTGACCAAGAAATTGATCGGAGCGCGGTTCGTATGCACTCAGTGCCATGTGCCTCAAGCGAACGTAGAGCCGTTGGTGGACAACACGTTTTAGCCGTTCTCGAAATCCCAACAGGACCAGCATCGCCGGCGACCTACAGGGCAGGAATTGTTCTGACGTGCATGGATGCACTAATACCGCGGACACAGGATGCGGAGGAGCGGCCCAACAATACTTCTGCATTTCCATCATTGGACCTGGACGTGCAGGTACCGCGAAGCACAGGACGTGCGAGAGCGGCCATCCCTGGCGGTCAGATGTAGGAAGTTACGACTCTCGCTGTTGCTGGCCTCCAGACAGACCGGTTCCCGGTTCATGCAACCGATCTTTCACTTCTTCGAAGAGACCGGCCTTTTGCAGGCTGGTGACGACAATCTCGTCGCAAGTGGCTCGATCATCCGCGAGACCATAAATTCGTGGTCCATAGGCGACATTATCGTAAATCGACTTGGGAAAGGATTGGGTTTCTGAAACACCATGCCCACGCGCTCTCGCAGGTGCACGACATCGATTGTTGGGGCGTAGATGTTGTGGCCATCGATCTGCAAGTCGCCCTCCACCGTGCATATGTCGATCACGTCATTCATGCGATTGATACAACGAAGAAATGTTGACTTGCCACAACCGGATGGACCGATGAGAGCGGTGATCTGGTTGCGGTAGATGTCGATGGAAACGTCTTTCAACGCACGTTTTTCGCCATAGAATTCTTCATGCGTAGAGTTTACTAGTGTAAGCGGTTGTTACCGAATCCTGCATCATTTCATCAGCTGTGACGAAATTGTGCCATAGTGACTTTGAGTGTCCCTGAAAACCGGTGATTCAGATAGGGTTCGAAATATGGCAAGCGACGCAAGCAGTTGAGTTAATTACAAAACAGCTTTTCTAAGTTGTGACTCTGACTCCGTCAACCTAGGGTACCCATTCAGCCGTGTCCGTTGTGCGTCGAACCGAACATTGCACCATGATTGTGCCATGAGTTGGCAATCTCTTGAGCACACACGTAAAGCTACGGATTGGCTATCTTATGGCCAGTCTTGCCGTACCGAGTGGCAGGGGCTGGGCGGTATTTCTGCAAGGCCACGTAGATGGGGCTGGCAAACAGTCTCCGCCGCCCGGAAATATCCTGTTTTCTGCTGTTTTCCCTTTAATTAGGTCGGTATCCCGGAAAAGATGGTTTGTTGCTGTCAGGGAATACATTGACATAAATCAAGGGTTTCTTCGTTGTTGTG
>JAOTYM010000002.1 GCA_029861845.1 Gammaproteobacteria bacterium
CCGGGCCGAGGATAGCGGACAATCCGTACAACCCCCATGGGCGATCGCCAGATCGCCCTTTTTTTTGCGGCCATCACGGCGTAACTGGTTCGGCGCTCGTTTCGAGCCACATCTCCTTACGGCATAGACCCTGAACATCGCAATACGCACAAACCTGATCATCACCCCATGCCGGCAGGGCAGCTGTCTTTTCAAGTGCCGCTTGCAGCGCCAGCATACGATCTCTTACGTGGGCGGTGACGGTGTTTAGATCAGCGCCGTCTATGTGCACGCGGTCCAAGACCTTGGTAGGGCTGAGTTCTAGAAAAAGTGCTTGTGTGACCGCGTGCTCCAGGGTCAGGGCGTAGAACGGCAACTGAATATTTTCACCGCTGGTTACGGTCCCCGTATCGGGGACGCGACCGGTCTTGTAGTCAATAATCGCTTGCCCTTGATCGCTCTGATCGAGTCGATCGATGCGTGCCGTTAGCATTACATCGGTCGTACCATCCGATTGTCTGCGGTGCTGAGTGGTTTCGCTGGCGAATGGGCGCCACTGCTGCTCACGGCGTAGTTGCCAGTCGAGATAAGGATCGATGGTTGCTTGCCATCGCAATAGCCAGCCACGTGCGAAAATGTTGCTGTTGATATCGTCGGCGAACGCTGCGCGAGTGATTTTCAGTAGTAACGCCTTGGCTTCCGTTCTGGCGTCCGGATTCAATCGCTTTTTGAAAGGGCCCGGTAACCCTGGTGCCCCAAGATGAAACGCTTGCAAGATGCGATGTACACGAACACCGTAATCACGCTTCTCCAATTCTTCACGTACATCATCGGTCCGATCTAAGGAAAGCCCATCGATAGCGAAGAACTGGTACGGACAATCGATCATGCGTTGATGGGCGCTGGCTGAAAGCGAATTCGAGACGAGCGCTTTCGGTAGGATGGCCGAGGGGTAGCCTTGCGGCTGCGGCATTTCAGTTTCATCGGTGCATACGATATGGGTCAGATCGGAACTCGCGAGCTGCGCGAAATCCTCATCCTCCAAGCTGCTACCGTAAGCAATTTGGCAGAAGGCACGCAGACGTTCTACCCAGGGGCTGGCGATCGCAGTTTCACCTTGGTCTTCTTGTCGCAAGGTGATGGTCACCTGTGTGGCCGACTCGAGTAAGCGACGGAAATCGTGAAATAGAGCATTACGACGATGGCCGAGACTGGGTAGCCCAAGCTGTGTACGAACACCGTCGTTGAAGAACATTCGGTGATCGACCTGTCCAGGAAGATTGTCGCGTATGGCGCCAGCGATTATTACGCCGTCGAAACGATACAGCCGGCTTTCGGTAAACCCCATTAGTTCGACGTCGCCACCCTTCATGGGTGGTTGAAAGTTACAACGTTCCAAGTTGCGTCCAAGCCACTCGCGAAATTCTGACCAACTTAGGCGCAAACGACGTCCGCGAAGTGCCGTACGCATATCGTCTAGCTCGCGTAATAACTGTATTCCGGCCTCGTCTTGGTGATGGCGCACTGTAATTCCCAGTGCTTGTAGACTTTTCTCTAGTGCTGCTAGATAGTCTCCAGCCGATCGCCGATGTTCACCGACTAGCGCCCCAAGCGGTCGCGCCGCGTGTCCTAAACCATTCAACAAATCACCGATGATTGCTGCCGTATCCTGACCATAACGCTCGTCAAGTAGTTGTCGATCGCAATGTAACGCATATCGGTATCTAGCCATGTCGCGTGCAAGGTTGTGGCGTAAGACAACGCCTTGCTCGAATGCCACGATCGCTCGTTTGAGTTGGTCTTGGGGTAAGCCCAGAGATACGAACGGCGACCGCAGTAGATCGAAAAGCAGCGTGTGAGCGAAATTCTGTTCTATACAGTCGAGCCACCGAACCAATGCGGTGGCCGCGCTTGTAGTGGAGAGCGCCCATCCGGCAGCATCATTTAAAAAGACGTTGGCGCGTTCCAGGAGTGCTCGCACCCGCCGCGCAAGCTTGCGGTCATTGGTCACTATTCCGATATGCTTTAAGCCTTGTAATCGCCAACGTCGCACTTGTAGATCGACGGCACGAGCCTCTTCCTCGAAGTTGACTGCTTCACACACAACTAATCGACCGTTGGCGGGGTTGGCCGGTTGCGCGCGTGCCTGAGCCCTTGCGCGTTCTAACATTGTTGCACTATCTACGTTATAAACGTTGTCCAGAAAGGTGCCGTAGGCCGACCTTGTCGCCGGGGGTGCTGCCAGTGGCCCGAGTTGCTGCAGAAGCTGAGTGATGGTTGCATCCGGGTGATAGTGGTGGCCACCAGCTTGGCCGTGAAACATCAGTCGCATCTGCCGGCGGGCCTGAAGCGCATGGACCCAATCAATTTCCGCCCGACTAAGGCTTACGAATCCAATCAGATAGATAATTACATCAGATCGGATCTGGCTGAGACTCCGTTTAAGGGCAGTCAGCGTGGATTGCGTAATATCGTGCGACGTGTGATCTCTAAGCTCACGTTGCCACGCCTTCCAAAGCGTGAAGGCGAGCTGCGCCTCATCGCCGAGCGGTGCCGGCGGTGGCTCGGATACACCATAGGCATCGGCAAGTAAGTGCGTAAATGTATCGAGCTCGTCGGGTAAGCCGACGTTATTTAGGCTGAGTTCATCGAATAATTTCAGCAGCCCATCGATAAGCGGCCACGCGCCCCAACGCTCGATTAGTCGCGGGTGCTCGGCCAATGCCTCAAGCAATAAGGTCTCTCTGCCGGTATTGCTTAGGCGTCTATGTTTGTTGTCGGCAAAGTTCTGTAGCCATGCGCCTAGGGTGCCCACGTAAGGTGGTAACAATGCCAGCAACCCAAGGTCGCTCGCCGTGTCAAGTAATACGCGTCGGAACCGCGGCACCGCGCTGTGATGGGGCAACAATATGATGGTGTTGCTAAGGTCGATTTGGCCCGGCTGCGCTTCTGCAAGTAGTTGTTCTGAAACTAACCGCAGAGGATCCTCACCGTAGGAGGCGAGTACGGTACCAGCAGAGGGACGTGGCGAAGGGTCGCCCATGGCACCTAAGCTAGGTCGGGTGTAACCCGTTGGCCAGAATGTTCTGCCAATCTTTTTGCGTTGCCTCCATGCATAGCAGTTAGACCCAGATGCGCCTGCGCGCTCGCACCCATTGGAAAACGCAGCCTAGCGTTCGAGGTATCGGAGTTTATCTGTCTTTTTCTCCCACTCAGCCGCATCGGCCGGCGCCGGCTTCATTTCAGTAATGACTGGCCACTCCTTGGCTAGTTCGGTGTTGAGCTCTAGAAAATGCTGAAATTCTTCCGGCAGGTCGTCTTCCGCATAAATCGCATCGACCGGGCACTCCGGAACACACAACGTGCAATCGATGCACTCATAAGGGTCGATAACCAGAAAGTTCGGCCCTTCATGAAAACAATCTACGGGACATACTTCGACACAATCTGTGTATTTGCACTTGATACAACTTTCGGTGACCACATAGGTCATTGTCAATCTCCGCGCTCCAAACCTCTTTCTGAAGGCGCGAATGATACACGCATAGGGGTGATGATGGGAATGCGTGCCTATGGTCGCCAGACGCTCACCCCGGCGCGACGCAGCTCATCGGCGTCAAAGCGAGACTTGACGTCGACGAAGCAACCATTAGGAATGAGCTTGTCTGTATACGCAGCAATAGGTTTGTCGATGAACTCTTGATGGGCAACCGCGACAATCACTGCGTCCGCCACCGGCAGCTCGTCCCAGTCCATGGGGTCTATATCGTATTCGCGTCGGGCTTCGGCACCTGGTATTACTGGATCATGGACACATACCCTTACGCCGTAAGACTTGAGCTCATTGATGACATCGATGACACGAGAATTGCGAAGATCAGGGCAGTCCTCCTTAAAAGTGAGTCCAAGGATGTTCACCGTGGCCTCCTTTATAGGCCCGCCGTGGTGGATCATGCATTTGATCGCCTGTTCAGCGATGTACTTGCCCATACCATCATTGATCTGGCGGCCAGCCAGTATGACTTGCGGGTGATACCCCAATATTTCCGCTTTGTGCGTGAGGTAATAGGGATCGACGCCGATGCAATGACCGCCAACCAGTCCAGGCCTGAACGGAAGGAAGTTCCATTTGGTTTCGGCCGTCTGCAATACATCCAGGGTGTCGATGCCGATGCGATTGAAAATGATGGCAAGCTCATTCATGAGCGCGATGTTGAGATCGCGCTGAGTGTTTTCTATCACTTTAGCGGCTTCGGCCACTTTTATGCTCGAGGCACGGTGGACACCAGCCACGATGATCTCTTCGTATAAGCTAGCTATACGCTCGAGAGTGTCTTGGTTATCTGCGCTTACGACTTTCACAATATTCGGCAGCGTGTGTTCTTTGTCACCGGGGTTGATGCGTTCAGGCGAATAGCCGACGCGAAAATCCTGTTTCCACGTCATATTGGATGTTTGCTCCAATACCGGTATGCATACTTCCTCGGTGGCGCCTGGGTAGACCGTGGATTCGTAGATGACAGTACAGCCTTTCTTTAGGTGGGCGCCAACGGTGCGGCTCGCGGCCAGCAGCGGTCGGAAGTCTGGTTGATGAGCCTTATCCACGGGGGTGGGCACGGCTACGATTATGTAATCGGCGCTAGCTAGTACGCTGGGATCTGATGAGAGCGTAAGCCTGCTGGCTGCATTCAGTTCGTCGGCGGTTATCTGGCCGCTGGGATCGGCGCCGCGCTGATATGCCTCGAGCTTGTCAACGTCGGCATCATAGCCAAAAGTCTCTCGTTTCTTGCCAAACGCAACCGCTAGCGGCAGACCGACATATCCGAGGCCGACGATTGCAACGATACTCAACGACTATTCCTCCTTTGGAAATACTACTCGTAGACAGGTAGATATTCGCGCTATCCCTAGTTTAACCGTTATGATCGGTAGGGCACCAAGTTATGAGCGCCGACCAGGCGCGGCGGCCATACATGGCTGCACACGTATGCCGCCGTCATCCCGTCCAGCCACGTGATGGCGCTAGCGACTATACCTATAGATATGCAGGGAATACTGCAACCATCCGGGGGGAAGTGGCACCGGATGCCGGCATGTTAGTGGCCTATAATACTATAAAACAAGGCCTAAAAGCCTCCCATAATAGGAGCGGGGTTTGGCGAACAACTTGGCGTTATTGATTCCTGAAAAGGAAGTGTCGGCCTGGGTAGCCGAGACAAACCCGAAAGAGGCACGTGCGTGGCTCGAGTCCCTGCCACTCGCCGACAGCGGGGACGCTGCGCGGGATATCTATCAGGCCCTGTATACGCTGAATCGGCTTGCGCTGGCAACCCAGAGCCGCCTCGATTTAATGGAGCTCTATAAGGGGCCAGTGGCGATGGTCTCTTCTGTGCTGCAGTCTCAGTTCGTTGGCTTGGCGTTGCCGTTGTCACCAGAAGTGAGGAAGTTGGCCGAGTTCATCCGCCAGCTCCATATGGAGATGGCCATCGGTTACAAATGTGTTATCCATGACTTCCACGCGACACGCCGCCCGTGGGGCAAGAAGAATCTATTAGTAACGACGACCGAGCGAGCGCTAAGGTATCTGGGCGAAGTGCTGGCGCGCTCGTATCAGGTTTACATGCCACCGCCACCAGAGGTGTGGAAAGAGATACACGCGTTGTATCGATACGCCGAGCAGCATGGTCGCTTAACTCATCCTATCGAAATATCTGAGGAGAACAAAAGCACGGTAACGATCTTGGAACGTTATCTGCAGATTGTATTGCTCGCGGTTTGCAATCCTTACCAGCTCCCGCAGAACGAATGCAATTATGTTAGGAGCTTTCTGGAGTCGCGGACTGATAAGGCGACGATCAAAGATCAAGCGAACGTAGCTGACCCTGTGGGCCGCTTTCTAATCGATCTATCAGCGGATGCACCCCCCGTGCCCTTCGCGCAGCAGGATCGGAGGCAAGGGTCTGACCATTATCGTGTGCTAAGTACGATCGAGCTTGCACGTACCGTTCATGGCTATATGAAACGATTGGAACAAGGCGAGTCGGGCAGCTTTCTCAACCTCGGTACGGAGATGAGTAGTATTGCTTGCCGGGATGTACTCAAAAGAATGCTCAAGTTTTGGGGGCTGACGCCGAAACGTGTGTATTCGCGTACAAAGACCCGTGGCCTACTTGCATTGTGCACCGGGGTTAATGCTTTGCATTTCTTTAGCGGTGGCCGCAAACCGTTTAACTCACCCGAGGCGGAGATTCCAGAAGCGCCAGAAGAACCACAACGGGCATCGAGAAAAGTACCACCGAAATTCAGAAATGATGAGAGTGGACAGGTGGAGGCCGCGGCTGATGCGGAGACCAGCAAGGCACCGGCTCCGCCCAGCTGGCTTTCGGAGGCCAAGCTCACGGTACCGGACGTCTTTCCGGTTGACCGCTGGCAATTGCGCGATGAAAGTGCACGGGGATTGTTGTTGGCACGCGAAGGTGAGGTCGGTGCCCACGTGCGGGTTGGCGATTTATTAGGAATACAGGCCTCTAGTGACGGTGACACGTGGCGGGCTGGTGTCGTGCGTTGGATAAAGAGCCCCGATAGTAACCGGGTCGAGATGGGCGTTGAAAGACTGGCGCCCAATGTGACACCAGTGGCGGCGAAACCAGCCGCCAACAATATGCCCAGCACCGGTCGGCGCTATACGCAGGCACTATTATTGCCGGCGATGCCAGTCCTGCAACGACCAGCCACCCTTGTCTTGACAAGGGGTATCTACGAGCCCGGACGTAGCCTGCACTTGGTCGTTGACGATGAAAAGCCTAGAATCGTACGCCCTCTGAAATTACTGGAGCGCACCGCTTCGTTCGATCAAATCGTATTTACGGAAGTTGATTCAAGTTGAAATTGTATCAGCGTTTCAGATCTGGGGGCATGTGTGCCTGGATAAAGGGTAATATCTTGCCGTAGATTTGCGGGTTTCCAGCGACGACATTACCAGTATCCAGAAACTCCTGGCCACCTGCAAAATCACCGACAAGCCCGCCGGCCTCCTCGATTAACAGTGCGCCGGCCGCGATGTCCCAGGCATTCAAACCTATCTCCCAAAACCCATCTAGACGGCCACAGGCCACATAGGCGAGGTCAAGTGCGGCTGAACCGGCTCGGCGAACGCCGCTGCTATGCGTAAGCAACACGCGGAAGCTGTTAATCCACGCTTCGAGGTGTTTCTCCGCTCTGAAAGGGAAGCCAGTGCCCAGCAGGGCGAATTCCAAATTCACAATCTGGCTTACGCGCATGCGGCGCTCGTTCAATTGGGCTCCGCTACCACGAGATGCAGTAAACAGCTCATTACGCAGGGGGTCAAACACGACGGCCTGCGCCAATCTACCGCGGTGCTCTATGGCAATGGATACCGCAAACTGTGGAAAACCATGAAGATAGTTGGTGGTGCCATCTAGTGGATCGATAATCCATCGATAATCGTTTCCCGATTTTCGCCCGCTTTCTTCAGCTAATATGCCGTGGTCGGGGTAGGCGGCATGGATGATCCCAAGGATCTCCAGTTCCGCCTGGTGATCGACCTCGCTTACAAAATCATTACGACCTTTTGTTTCTATGGCGAGGCGTTCAAGGTGGTCTAAGTGACGCATAATAACGTTGCCAGCACGACGAGCAGCCTTGATAGCAGTATTCATTAGAGGGTGCATTATGATCTCAGGTATTGGTAAACATCAAAATGACACGCATTGTATAAGCGCACGTTATACATGCAAAGAGAAAACCCACTGCGGCTGGATTAGAGTCCAGTAGCGATTAATGAGGAATGAATATGTCGCTTGAGAATATTCGTATAGTCCTTGTCAATCCTAGTCATCCCGGGAACATCGGCGCGGTGGCTCGCGCGATGAAGACTATGTGCCTGCATGCCCTGCACCTTGTGACGCCTGTCGATTACACCGGGCCGGAAACGCGCGCACGGGCGGCAGGCGCCGACGACGTGTTGGCGGACATTACCTGCAACAAATCACTGACCGAGGCGCTCGAGGGTTCGCGTTTAGTGATTGGCACAAGTACCCGTACGCGCGCAATTCCGTGGCCATCGTTAGAACCCGATGTGGGTGCGCGGCAACTTGTGGCAGAAGCCGAGCATGGGCCGGTGGCGCTAGTTTTCGGACGAGAGAAGATGGGGCTAACCAATGCTGAGCTTGATCAATGCCAGTTCGTCGTGAGTATTCCGGCAAACTCTCAATACAGTTCACTCAATCTAGCTTGCGCCGTACAGGTTATGAGTTACGAAATATTGCGCGCTAGCCGCCAAGCGCAAAACACTAAAACGCGCGAATGGCACGAAGCACATGTGCCGTTAGCGCGCAATGAGGACATAGATCGCTTCTACCGTCATTTGCAAGAGGTACTGGAAGAAATCCGCTTTCTCGACCCTGAAAACCCGAGAAAGCTGATGCGCCGACTTCATCGATTGTTCAATCGCGCGTGTCTGGACGAAAACGAGGTCAATATTCTTCGCGGCATACTGACGGCGGTCCAGCGACACGGTGGCAAGCGGGCTTGCTAGTCGAGACCTGTATATATTAGAATATGCTAATAGAGTATAGCGTATAATGAATATTAGGGCTCTGGGTGTGGAAGGGAACGTCTGCGACAAATCGTTGACTAAATACCATAGGTAGGCTGATTTGTAACCCATTGATTGAAAAGGTAATACGGATGAAGCTGACTACAAAAGGGCGTTACGCGGTTACGGCAATGTTGGACCTAGCGCTCCATTACGAGCAGGGAGCGGTGACCCTGGCCGACATTGCTCAACGCCAGGGAATCTCGCTTTCGTACCTAGAACAGCTGTTCGCACGTCTGCGGCGGCATGGCCTGGTCGATAGTATTCGTGGCCCTGGCGGCGGCTATAATCTGGCCAAAGATCCGAACGAGATTTCGGTAGCCCAGATTGTGGTCGCGATTAATGAGAGTATCGATGCCACCGGCTGTGACGGCGATAATAAGTGCCCAGATGATGAGACTTGTTTAACCCATTATCTCTGGGAGAAACTTAGCGATCGCATCCACGAGTTTCTCAACAGCATTACGTTGGGCGATCTCGTTAGCCGAGAGAACGTCAGGGAAATCGCATCGCGACAAAATGAGCGGGCACGGGGCATAATAGCGCGCCGATAGCGCAACGCACGTCTAGCTCGGCACGCGCATGAGCGCATAATGTAGGTAGGTACTAAATGGCGGTTACTCTAACTGAAGCGGCAGCAGCACATGTGAGAACATACCTGGCCCGCCGCGGCAAGGGTGAAGGCCTACGGATTGGGGTGAAATCCACCGGATGCTCGGGGCTTATGTACGTGGTCGATTATGCGGACACCATCGACTCCAAGGATCAGGTATTCGAGAGTCGTGGTCTTAAGGTGATCGTTGACGAGGACAGTCTTACTTATCTCGAGGGGACCGAGCTCGACTATACCCGTGAAGGATTGAACGAGGGCTTTAAGTTTCATAACCCGAATGTGAAAACCGCCTGTGGGTGTGGGGAAAGTTTCAACATTTGAGGCCGGTCTAAAGAAAATAGGGCGCCACGCCGCGGCATAGGGAGTGAGCCTGGAAAAGGCGACCCGCCTTCCACTTCGATATTCCTCGGGATTAAGACTCGTGCGGCCACGCATTTATTGCCGCCGGGCACTAGACGCTATACCAAATATCCTGTTACTTTAATGACTTGCAAATGATGTCTTAAGTATTCGCGGAGTTCTTGGTGGCAATCGAGCGTACACTTTCAATCATTAAGCCAGATGCAGTGGCTAAGAACCTGATCGGGGAGATTTATCGCTGTTTTGAGCAAGCTGGACTGCAGATTATCGCAGCCAAGATGTTGCAATTGACCAAGGAACGAGCGGAGGGCTTCTATGCTGTACACAAGGAGCGGCCATTCTTTAATGACTTGGTGAAGTTTATGATGTCTGGACCAATTGTTGTACAGGTATTAGAAGGAGAAAACGCTATTGCAAAGAACCGCAAACTTATGGGTGCAACTAACCCGCAAGAGGCAACCGCGGGAACAATTCGCGCAAAGTTTGCAAAGAACGTGGAGCGAAATGCAGTCCATGGTTCTGACAGTCCCGCAACGGCGACGACCGAAATTGCTTATTTCTTTTCCGATGGTGAGATCTGTCCTCGAATGCGCTAATGGATAGCGCCGCACGGCAAAATCCGAGAGTGAATTTACTTAACCTCGACCGACGAGGTTTAGAGGCGTTCTTTGCCGGTCTCGGCGAAAAACCCTACCGCGCCACGCAAGTTGTGCAATGGATCCATCGATACTGGTGTGATTCGTTCGAGCCGATGACTAACTTGGGTAAGGCGCTCCGCCAGCGATTAGAGGCATTTGCCTGCATCAGTCCGCCTACCATCGCCAAGGATGAGCTTGCTCGCGACGGCACTAGGAAGTGGTTGCTGAAGCTTGAAAATTCCAATTGCATTGAGATGGTATTTATCCCTGAGCACGATCGGGGAACGCTATGCATTTCGTCACAAGTAGGTTGTGCTCTTGACTGTTCCTTCTGCGCAACTGGCAAGCAAGGTTTTAATCGAAATCTCAGTGTGGCCGAAATCATTGGGCAGCTATGGCTGGCGTCTAGGATGCTTGGGCCTCGGTCTGAATCGGAAACGAAGATAACCAATGTCGTGATGATGGGGATGGGCGAACCATTGCTCAATTTCGATAATGTCGTTTCAGCCATGCGGCTTATGCTTGACGACAATGCTTACGGACTATCGAGACGGCGGGTTACCTTAAGCACGGCTGGATTAGTTCCCCGCATCGACCGACTACGTGAGCATTGTCATGTTAGTCTGGCTGTGTCGCTGCATGCGCCGACGGACGACCTAAGGGACAGATTGGTACCTTTGAACAAGAAGTATCCGATCCGTGAGCTGCTTGCCGCCTGTGAACGCTACGTAGCGGGCGCGCCGCGTAGCAGGGTGACGTTCGAGTACATAATGTTGGACGGCGTCAATGATAGTCTCGAGCATGCGCGCAGACTCGCTAAGCTCCTGGTTAACGTGCCGGCCAAAGTCAATTTGATCCCGTACAATCCGATAGACGGTGCCACCTATCGTTGTTCATCAAATGGTGCTATCGACCGTTTTCGGGAGGTGCTGCTGAGTGCAGGGTTGATGACGGTGACCCGCAAGACGCGGGGCGATGATATCAATGCAGCCTGCGGGCAGCTAGCAGGACGAGTCGATGATCGGACGCGGCGTACCGCTCGGGGCTCAGCCGCGAGCCCGATCTGGGTGCAGACGCCATGATCCGTATTTTTGGTGCTATTCTCATAGGTACACTGCTGATAGGTTGTGGCTCGAGTCCAGAGCGCATGGCGCTGCAAGCCCGAAAGGACAATGTGGTGATACTGAATACACAGTTAGCAGCGGCATATCTCCAGCGAGGACAGCCGGAGATTGCCATGAACAATATTTCCAAGGCACTAGCATTGGCGCCAGACGATTCGCAGGCAAACAATGTGATGGCGTTGCTGCAGTGGCGCCTCAAGGAAAACGACGCCGCCGACAGGCACTTCCGACGGGCGCTGAAATCGGAGCCTGACAACTCAGAGGCGCGTAATAATTACGGGGCTTTCCTTTGTCAGCGTGGGGAACTCGACAAGGCAGTGCAACAATTCGAGCTCGCGCTGGCGGACCCACTGTACACGACGCCGGTCCAGGCAAACCTCAATGCCGGCTTGTGCCTGATGAAGAAGCCGGCGCCAGTTATGGCAGAACCCTACTTTAGAGAGGTTCTAAAACTCGATCCCAAACGTGGAGAAGCGTTATATCAAATGGCCAAGATTAGCTACGACTCCGGCAAGACTTACTCTGCACGTGGATTTATACAGCGATTCTTTGAGGTTGCCGATGATTCGCCGGAGAGTCTATTACTTGCGGTGAGGATAGAGGGGAAATTGCGTGCAAAGGACGCGGAGGCGAGCTATGCGTTACGGCTGAGAGGTAAGTTTCCTGACTCACCTGAGGTGCAAGAATTGCGTAAGCTATCGGCAACTAACTAGTTACGATCTTTATGACCAACCCAAATACTAATTCGAACGCTAAAGCCACGGCCAACGCCGGACCTGGCAGGATCTTGTGTGATGCGCGCAAGCGACTCGGGTTCAGTCCTGAAGAGGTTGCGGAGCTACTGAATCTCTCTACGGCACAGATCAATGCTTTGGAGAACGATGACTTCGCGAGCTTGCCGGGATCCACGTATGTACGCGGCTATCTACGTAGCTATGCGCAGGTACTAGAGCTATCGCCTGACGATATCCTGGCGGCCTATGCCAGCGTCAATGGCATCCAGTATGGGACTCGACTAAGTACACTGAGTCCTGAACCGGAGGTAACGCTGAAGGATCGACCAGTAAGGTTTGCGGCCTTCTTGGTGGCCGGTCTATTGGTAGTACTCGCAGTCGTTTGGTGGCAAGGACGTAGTTATACGCCAACCACGACCGTGGACGCAGATACAGCGGACGTGTCGTCACCAGCGCAAGACTTGTTAGGTCCCGATATTGCGGGGATGGAACCTAATAGCGAGACCAACCCCGGGCCGGCGGATGAGTTCACAGCAAGCGCCGAATCACCGGCGATGCTGATTCCCTCTCTAGGTGAGGCCGATATTTCCGAGAGCGGACAGGCCTTATCATTATATAAAGCTGGGCCAGACGAGATTGCGACCGAGGGCACCACTTTGCCGTCGATGGTTGAGACACCGTCGCCCGCAGCGAGTGCCCAGCTTGTGGTATACACCCGTGAGGCTTCGTGGGCTGACATTCGAGATGCCCGTGAGAATAAGTTGCTCTATACGCTATTGCCGGCAGGACAGATAGTGACGCTGGTGGGAACGCCTCCGTTCAATGTGTTTCTCGGTAACCCAGATGGTGTCGACCTCGAGTTTGATGGTGAATATTTTGATGCGAGCAGGTATAAGAACGGAATTGTCGCGCGCTTTACATTAGGTGCCTCTGCGGCCAACGATAACTAAAGATCTGGACCGGAAGATATCTGCAAACAAGCCGTCGGCCAGCCCTTTTGATTCTCATCCCTTGAGGACAATCCAATGAGTAGGCGTATACAGGCCATTCGTGGAATGAATGACCTGCTACCAGAAGCTATGGCTGGCTGGCAACGCTTGGAGGCTACTGTACAAACTATTCTAAACGCCTACGGATACTGTGAATTCCGAACCCCACTGTTGGAGAAGACCGAGTTGTTCGCGCGGTCTATCGGTCGGGCCACGGACATCGTTGGCAAGGAGATGTATACGTTTGAAGATCGCAGTGGAGATAGTGTTACGTTAAGACCCGAGGCGACGGCGGGTCTTGTTCGTGCTGGCATCGAGCACGGATTATTGCATAATCAGGTCCAGCGTCTGTGGCATAGTGGCCCCATGTTTCGACACGAACGGCCACAGAAAGGGCGCTACCGCCAGTTTCACCAGATTGATGTGGAAGCGTTTGGCATGCCTGGCCCCGACATCGATGCTGAGCTTGTACTCTTGACAGCAAGATTATGGCGCGCGCTTGGCATCGGCGGATTGACCTTGGAGATTAATTCCATCGGTACGCCGGACACGCGGGCCACCTACCGTAAGGATCTGGTCCGTTATCTAGAGTCCCACCGGGACCAGCTGGACGAGGATAGCGTACAGCGTCTTTCCAAGAATCCGTTGCGGGTCCTCGACAGTAAGGTCGCGGAAATGCAGCCCGTCATTATGGCCGCACCGAGCATTCTCGATTATTTGGATGACGTGTCGCGCGCCCACTTCGAAGGCCTGCAGGCCTATCTGGCTGATGCCGAGATTCCGTACGTGATTAACACCAAACTAGTTCGTGGGCTCGACTACTACACGCATACCGTGTTCGAATGGACGACTGATCTGCTCGGTGCGCAAGGATCCGTGTGCGGTGGCGGGCGCTATGATGGTCTAGTGGAAGAATTGGGTGGTAAGCCGACGCCCGGTACCGGCTTCGCAATCGGCATGGAGCGGCTCGTAGATCTGCTAAACCAACAAGGTCTTGTTGGCCCTGAGCCTAACCCTGAAGTGTATGTCGCCATAATGGGTGAGGCGGCGCAACGGCAAGGCATGAGGCTCTCAGAGAGACTGCGCGACCAGGGCCTATTGGTTCAGTGTAATTGCGGTGGTGGTAATCTCAAAAGCCAGCTTAGACGGGCCGACAAGAGTGGCGCTAAGTTCGCATTGCTTCTCGGCGAACGGGAACGGGAAGACAAGATGGTCAGCGTAAAGGACTTGCGTACGCATGGAGCAGAGCAAAAACAGATTGCTCACGATGAGATTAGTGACTATTTGAAGAGGCATCTATCGTGATGCTGAAAGGGCTCTAGAGCGGAGGCTAAATTGACTGATTCCTACTCAGAAGACGACCAACTCGAACAGCTAAAGACTTGGTGGAAGACCTATGGCAACGCGTTGTTGTTGGGCATTGCCTTGGGGTTATCCATCCTTGTGGGCAATAAGTACTGGTCTCAGCACAAGCAGGAACGAGCCGAAGCGGCGTCAGCCATTTATGATGGTTTGGTTGATAACTATCGAGATAAGGCCTTTGACAAGGTTCGCGAAGCAAGTGACTCCTTGAAGGGTGACTATGCAGCAACACCTTACGCGGGTTTGGCTGCCATGATATTGGCACGGGTTAGTCTGGAAGAAGGAAAGAAAGATGACGCACGGCGGGAGCTTCAGTGGACGCTCGATAACGCAACTGATGACGGCATTAAGCATGCCGCACGCTTGCGGTTAGCGCGCATTGTTGCGGACGCGGGTGAAGTGGATGCCGCGTTGTCTTTGCTAGATGTTAGCGACATCATCGGGTTTGAGTTGGACTATCATGAGTTGCGCGGTGATCTCACTGCGATAAAGGGTGATAAGCAATCGGCGCGTGAGGCCTATCGGATGGCGCTGCAGGAACTCGATGAGTTTTCACCATACAAATCGACGCTAGGTATGAAACTAGACGCCCTCGGTCCGGAGGTCAGTGAATGAGACAGCTTTTGGTGATATCTACGCTTGGCCTACTGATAGCCTGCAGCGCTAAGAGTACTGTAGAGCCGCCGGCGCCCCTTACCGATTTTTCACCGACGGCACAGGTCAAGCGAATATGGTCTAAACAGGTTGGCCGGGGTGACAAAAAGCGATTAGTGTCACTGTCGCCTCTGGTTCATAACGACATCGTCTACGTTGCCGATACAAGTGGGCGAGTTAGCGCACTGGCGATCGGCAGCGGGGAACAGATCTGGAGTGTTGAGACAAAGATACCGATTGGTGGCGGGGTTGGTTTTGGAGATGACCTCGTTTTGCTTGGCAGCAAGGATGGCCAGGTATTTGCCCTCGAACCAACTACTGGCGCCAACCGTTGGGTTAGTCCTGTGTCGAGTGAGGTGTTGGCGCCTCCTGTAGCGCTTTCCGGTGTGGTCGTTGTACAGACCATAGATGGGAAGATTTTTGGCCTCTCGTCGCGAGATGGGAGCCGGCTATGGATGCAGCAGCGGACTGAGCCATCACTAAGTCTGCGGGGAACGAGCTCGCCGATCATCAACCGCGGCGTGGCGTTATCCGGGTTTGCCAGTGGCAAGATCGTTGCCTTCGAAATCGATAGCGGGCGTTTGTTGTGGGAACGGGCCGTGGCACACCCTAGCGGTAGCAGCGAGATCGAGCGCCTAGTAGATGTAGATTCGACGCCGCTGGTGGTGGGGAGCACCTTATTTGCCGCGAGTTTCCAAGGCAACATCGTGGCGATCGATATGCGTACGGGTCGCACCTTATGGTCGCGCGATGTTTCGACCTACACGGGTATGGATGCTGATCAACAAAACATTTACCTCACCGACGAGAGCGGTAATGTGCTCGCCTTGGATCAAGCAACAGGTACCAGTCTGTGGAGGCAGGATAAGTTACGCGCGCGCTTGTTGAACGCACCAACGCTTGTGGCTGAGTATGTTGCCGTCGGCGATGTCGCCGGTTACGTCCACTGGTTGTCGAAAGACAACGGCCAGTTCGCCGCGCGCATGCGAGTCACGGATGGATCTATCCGAAGCCGCGGGGCGGCAGCCGGTAGCATGCTATTTGTTCAGAGTCAGAAGGGCCAGCTAGCGGCACTGGAAATACAAACCGGCACCAGCAAGCAGCGTTAACCGCGGTGAGGCGCCGAAGTCGCCGACCGGTTATACTGATATAAAGGACGAAAGAGCTGGCCGGTACCCGTAAGCGCACCGACCCAGGTCTGAGTTCCCACCCATGTTTCGCCATCAAAACGTCCCGATGACTAGACCGTACCTTCGTAAGTCCATTGAGCAATGAAACCTGTCATAGCACTGGTAGGTAGGCCAAATGTCGGTAAATCTACGCTGTTTAACCGTTTAACCGGACAGCGTCAGGCATTGGTGGCTGACGTGCCGGGACTGACGCGTGATCGTCAATATGGGGCCGGCATGCTCGGTGATCGGCCCTACCTAGCGGTAGATACGGGTGGTCTCGAAGCGGACGTGTTGCCGACCAGGTCAAATGGTAAGGGGGAGGAATCGTTGTCCTTGCTCACATCACAGCAGGTGCAGCAGGCGTTGCATGAGGCCGATGCCATCCTATTACTCGTCGATGGTCGCGAAGGCATCAATGCAACGGACCATGATTGGGCGACGGTACTGCGAAAAGAACGGGCACCGCTGTGGTTGGTGGTGAACAAGACCGAAGGCATGTCGATCGATCTTGCCACCGCCGAGTTTCATGACCTGGGTCTGGGCCAGCCGTTTGCCATCTCGGCCACACATGGCGATGGGGTTTTGACGCTCATGGAACAGGTATTGTCTGGTCTACCGGCGGTAGAAGACAATGGACGCACGGTCGAAATTCCTGAGATCGCCGTGGCCGGGCGACCTAACGTAGGTAAATCGACCTTGGTTAACGCGCTCTTGGGTGAAGAGCGGGTCGTTGTGTTCGACAAGCCCGGTACCACGCGTGACAGCGTCCGGGTACCACTGCAACGCGGTGACCGTCACTATGTATTGATAGACACCGCTGGTGTTCGTCGCCGTCCTAAGGTCCAGGGGGTGGTGGAGAAATACTCGGTGGTCAGCACCCTGAAGGCAATTGAAGCTGCCAACGTTGTCATACTCGTGTTGGACGCCGATGCCGGTATCGGCGATCAGGATGCGGCACTAGCCGGGTTTATTCTGGAGCGCGGCCGCGCGTTGGTGGTTGCTGTCAACAAGTGGGACCGTGCCGATGCAAGCACGCGTGATTGGCTGAAAATTGAATTGGAGCGCAAGCTTGCGTTTCTAGGGTTTGCGAAGAAGCACTTTATTTCGGCCCGTGATGGCAGCGGCGTGGGGGTGCTGTTCGCGTCGGTTGATCGGGCATTTGCGTCGGCGCGCCGAACCCTGGCCACGCCTAAACTTAATCGGGTATTGCAGGGCGCGGTCCAGGCAAGCTCGCCGCCGCGCGCCAACGGTGGCCCAATTCGGCTCAAATTTGCCCATCAGGGCGGGAAGAATCCGCCGCTGGTGGTTATTCACGGGAATCGCGTGGAGGCGGTGCCGGCCACTTACCGCCGTTATTTGTCTAATGCGGTGCGAACCGGGTTTCGACTGGAGGGCACCCCCGTTGAGATCGAATTCAGGGCAGGTGAGAACCCATTTAGCGGCCGTCGCCGACCCCGGGCCGGCAAGCCCCGGGGACATTAGGGGACCAGATTGGCCTTGTTAATGGCTATTCTTAGTATGTTAAATGCGGCCTGATGGTCGGGGACTAAGCTGGCACTGTAGTTGCACGGCCTACCCGGGGACGCCACGGAACCCCGAAATATAGGCGGTTCGCCATGGATTTAGTCGCAATTTGCGCCACCCATTGCCGGGAAGCAGCATCGAAATATGAGCCGTTATCATAAAGACGCCTTACCGCCAGGGTATCAGCTGGCCGAATACACGATCGAGTCCGTACTAGGCCACGGCGGCTTTGGCGTCACTTATCTCGCTATCGACGTCCAACTTGGTACCGAAGTGGCGCTCAAGGAGTACCTACCGCACGATTTCGCGCATCGCAAAGGCGGCACCGACATTATCCCCGATTCTGACGACCAGACCGTCCTGACCTACCAGTGTGGCCTGAGGGAGTTTTTGACCGAGGGCCAGTCATTGGCACGGTTTAAACACCCGAACATTGTACGTGTTTTACGCTTCATCGAGGCGAACGGCACCGCCTATATGGTTATGGAATACGAGAAGGGTGAAAGCCTGGCCCAATACCTAAAACAAAACGGCCCCAAACTGGATCAAGCGTCCTTGCTGAGGATATTTTTGCCCATCATGAACGGCCTCAACGCCGTCCATGAGGCCGGGATGCTACATCTGGATATCAAGCCGGAAAACATCTATCTGCGTGAGGACAGTACGCCCATGCTGATTGACTTCGGCTCGGCGAGACAAGCATTGGTAGGTCCTGGGCATGCCCAGGTGGTCGCATTGACGCCGGGTTATGCGCCGATCGAGCAATATCCAGACAACGGTAAACCTGGGCCCTGGACCGATATCTATGCCATTGGGGCTAGCCTGCACCGCTGTATCAGCGGCAAGCGCCCGCTTCCTTCAACCGATCGTCAACAGGCATTGCGCAAGAATCAACGAGACCCGTTACCGGCGGCCATCGTGGTCGGCAAAGGGGAGTATCCGCCTTACGTGCTCGATTGTATTGATTGGGCGGTCAGCATCAACCCAAGCGACCGACCACAAACGGCACGAGACCTTCAGGATGCATTGATGGGTAAGGGACGTGCTGGCACGGGGGCGATGCCGGCGGTCGCGACCTTCAAGAGCAGTCAACCTACCAAGAAAACCATATCGAGACCGGTTGTTGTTGCCAAGCGCCCCAAACCACAACCGCGTCGCCGTGGTCGCGGCCTGGTAGCGGCGACCCTCATCATTGCCGCAGGAGCGGGTGCTTACTTCTACGGTCCTAAGCTGCCGCAACACTGGCCGACGCTAGTCTCTTACTGGCAGAGCATTGTTTCCTCCTCATCTTCTGCGGCGGTACAGCGCCAGCCCAGCAAACGTCAAGCGGCGAAATCAGAAACCAAGGTTGCGAGCGCGCAGCAAGATCTTGGAACTAATGTTGTTACGCCGGTTGAAGACGCTACAAACGAGGTTCGACTCCCGAACAGAGTGGCCCATACCCTTAGCGGTCATAATGATTGGGTGTACGCGGTCGCCTTCTCACCGGACAGTGACACGGTGGCGTCAGCGAGTTACGACAAGACCATAAGGGTCTGGAATGCCAAGTCAGGCGAGCTGCGCCGGATCCTGCGTGGTCACCGGCACTCGGTCAACTCGGTCGCATACTCTGCCGATGGTGTGTGGCTCGCGTCGGGGGCCGATGATGGTGTAATCAGGCTCTGGGACGCATCCACTGGACGCCGCGGTGGGGTATTACAAGGGCCCGGTTACGCAGTTTATACCGTGGCGTTCTCCCCGACTGGAAATATGCTCGCGGCTGGCGGCAAGGACCGTGTCGTATTCGTATGGGACGTAGCCACTGGCGCGTTAGTCTATAGTTTCGAAGGCCACCGCGATGACGTACAGGCGGTGGCTTTCTCGGCCGATGGCCGCTTGCTTGCTTCCGGTGGGGCAGACCGCAAGATCAAACTTTGGGATCTTAGTCACGGTAGAGAAATAGCAACCCTGCGGGGACATAAAGACGTGGTGCTGTCACTGGCGTTCTCGCCTGACGGCCGACTCCTTGCCTCGGGCGGCTCAAAGAACGTAGTAAAATTTTGGAACGCGCGTAGCGGCAGGCTGATTCGGACATTGTCTGGCGTGCGCCAGGCAGTGCTGTCCCTTGCCTTTTCGCCGGATGGCAAATGGTTGGCAACGGCCGGTGGCGGAAACGCAATCAAGCTCTGGCATACGGAAAATGCTAGCGTAGCGAAAACACTAAACGGGCATAAGGGCTACATCCACGCGGTGGCATTTTCACCCGATGGTGCGCGACTGGCCTCGGCCAGCCGTGACCAGACCATCAAGATCTGGACTTCGAAATAAACGCCTAGCATCATGGCCGCCGTCGGCGAGCTATTCTTCATCTACTGTTTGCACTATGCAGCCAAGACGACCGCGGGCGAGCTTGGCGGTAACCCCATCACCACTTTTCACTTCCCTGGCATCACGGATGATCGTGGCGGCATCTGTTTTCTGCACTATTGCGTAACCACGCTCGAGGGTTGCTAGCGGACTTAGGGTATTTAGGTTTTGGACGACGGCGGCAAGCCTCTGTCGGTGACGTTTAATATTGTTGTCGATAGCAAGATGAAATCTACGGTCGAGGTGCGCGCATCGTTGTGTGAGCTGTCCCACCCGTGTCGCAGGTGAAACCTGACTGAGACGCGCACGTAGGCTGGCGAGGTGGGTAGACACAGCCTGAATGTGAGAAACTGTAGCTGAACGCAGGCGTCTCCTCAGGTTGTGCAAACGTTCCGCTAGCAAGATGATACGTTGGCGTGGATGTACTAGGCGTGCGTTAAGCCAGTCGAGTTTTTGCTGTTTGCCAGAGAGCGTTTCTTGCATCGCTCTCAGCAAACGCCTTTCCTTCTCTCGGTAATGGCCGGCCCATTCGTTTTGGTCCGGGCTCAATAGTTCTGCCGCCGCGGTTGGCGTCGGCGCGCGAACGTCCGCCACAAAATCAGCGATAGTAGCATCTGTTTCATGGCCGACTCCGCAGACGATAGGGACCTGGCAACTATAGATTGCCCGCGCGACGACTTCCTCATTGAACGCCCACAGATCTTCAAGCGATCCACCACCGCGTGTGAGTATGAGCGCATCGCAATCACGGCGGGCCGACGCGAGATTTATCGCCGCCATAATCTCGTTCGCCGCATCGCTGCCCTGTACCGGTATGGGATAAAGCAGAACAGCAATTGCGGGGAAACGTCGTCGTAGCGTGGTGACGACGTCATAAAGGACAGCGCTGGTGGGCGAGGTGATGATGCCGATACGTTTAGGCAGTGACGGGAGCGGTTTTTTGTGCGCCAAATCGAACAGACCCTCATCGGCAAGACGTCGTTTCAATGCTTCTAGTGCCCGCCTAAGGGCGCCTTCGCCCGCTTCCTCAAGCTCCTCCACAATAAGTTGGAATTCCCCGCGCCCTTCGTAGAGGCTCACACGCGCACGGACTAAGACCTGTGCCCCATTGCTAGGTGTTGTTCCAACTCTCCGCAGTTGAGTGCGGAACAACGCACACCTCACCTGTGCTCGATCATCTTTTAGCGAAAAATAGGTATGGCCCGAGCCGGGCTGAGCAAGATTGGAGATTTCTCCTTCGACCCACACGACCACAGGAAAGCCGCTTTCGAGCACGCGTTTGGCAGCGCGATTTAGGCGAGCGACACTATAGATCTCGCGCTGCGTTGGTAGTGGTAATTGTTCCTGCATACCTGGAAACATACTCCTAATCAGCACAACTAAAAAGCAGGGTCGGAAGGCGTGGCAACGAATCTTTAGGAGCAGCTCTCGGGCCCAGTGGACCAAGGCGTTTCGACTCTATATAATAGTGCATGGAGATTATCCAAGAAGCACTTACCTTTGATGATGTTCTGCTGGTACCCGCGCATTCGAAGGTGTTGCCTCGGGACGTCAGCCTAGATACCCCCCTTACGGACGCGATCCGACTTAACATTCCGCTAATGTCAGCGGCAATGGACACGGTTACCGAATCTGCCGCGGCGATCTGTCTTGCCCAGGAAGGTGGCCTGGGTGTTATCCATAAGAACATGACTCCGACGCGCCAGGCGGATGAAGTACGCAAGGTGAAGAAATCCGAGAGCGGGGTTATCACGGATCCGATAATGGTGTCGCCCAATACTACAATTCGTGAAGTATTGGCGTTGACGCGCGCCAATCGAATTTCCGGTGTCCCAGTTACCGAGGGCGGCAGCCTGGTCGGTATTGTCACCAACCGAGACCTTCGCTTTGAGACGCGCTACGACGATCCCGTAAGCCGAGTGATGACGCCAAAGGAACGTTTGGTAACGGTGGCAGAAGGCGCTGACCGTGAAGAGGTGATGCGCCTGTTGCATCAGCATCGTATCGAGAAGGTATTGGTAGTGGATGGCGATTTTGCCCTGAAGGGCTTGATTACGGTTAAAGATATTCAAAAGGCCACTGAGCACCCGAACTCTGTGAAAGATGATAATGCCCGGTTAAGAGTGGGTGCCGCGGTCGGGGTTGGTCGAGATACTGAACAGCGGGTGGAGGAGCTAGTGGAAGCGGAGGTTGATGTCGTCGTTGTTGACACCGCTCACGGACACTCGCAGGCGGTGATCGATCGCGTACGCTGGGTCAAGCGGCAGTTTCCTGGTGTGCAGGTGGTTGGTGGCAATATCGCCACGCCTGATGGGGCCAAGGCGCTGGTTGACGCCGGCGCCGATGCCGTAAAGGTTGGTATCGGACCGGGTTCCATATGCACCACGCGTATGGTAAGCGGGGTCGGCATGCCGCAAATCACGGCTATTACCAACGTGGCGCAGGCGCTCGCCGGCACGCCGACAGCGATTATTGCTGATGGCGGCATTCGCTTCTCCGGTGATATCGCAAAGGCATTAGCGGCCGGCGCGCATACGGTCATGGTTGGCAGTCTGTTAGCGGGCGCCGATGAGACGCCAGGTGAGGTAGAGCTGTATCAGGGACGTTCGTATAAGACCTACCGCGGCATGGGGTCGTTAGGTGCTATGGGCGAGGGTTCTAGCGATCGATATTTTCAGGAGGGCAGCGAAAGCACGCCGAAATTGGTACCCGAAGGCGTAGAGGGACGAGTGCCCTATAAAGGCTCAATGGTTAATATCATACATCAACTCATGGGCGGTCTGCGCGCAAGTATGGGCTATACCGGTTGTCCCGACCTTAACCATCTTCGCCGTCAGGCCCAGTTTGTCAGGGTGACTAATGCAGGTGTGCGCGAGGGCCATGTGCATGACGTAATGGTCACGCGGGAAGCGCCAAACTATCAACGTGACCAATTAGTAGGAGATGTGGACGGCTAACCTTAGCTCGATAGTGGTAGGTAGTCCCTTAGTTGAGAAGTTTGTCATGCGTGCACGCGCCCAACTCCTATGTTAGATCCACATTCGCAGCGAATTCTCATCCTCGATTTTGGCTCCCAGTACACGCAGTTGATAGCTCGGCGGGTACGCGAAGCTGGTGTTTATTGTGAACTCCATCCCTATGACATGTCGCCAGAGGCGATCGAAGCATTCGCACCACGCGGAATAATCCTTTCAGGTGGGCCTGAGTCGGTGACGCTGTCCGAAACACCGCGTCCGCCTAAATCGATTTTTAATATGAACGTACCGATACTCGGTATCTGTTATGGCATGAATGTTCTGGCGGCCGAATTCGGAGGTTCTGTGGATGCGTCGGCGCGTCGGGAGTTTGGTCACGCACAAGTGCGCGTCAGTGGCAGTTCGCGATTGCTCGACAACCTACAAGATGGTGCATATAACGGTGGCGTACGAACCCTCGAGGTCTGGATGAGTCATGGCGATCGGGTAGAAGTCGTACCACCAGGCTTTGCAGCTATAGCTAGCACCGACAATGCGCCGTTCGCCGGGATTAGTGACGAGCGTCGCGGCTTCTACGGTCTACAGTTCCACCCGGAGGTTACGCACACGCGTCAAGGTAAGGCAATTCTGCAACGATTTACTCACGACATCTGTGGATGTCCGGCGTTATGGACCGCCGAACATATCGTCGAAAATCTTATCGAGTCGGTACGCGCTCAGGTTGGGGATGATGAAGTCGTACTCGGTCTGTCAGGTGGTGTCGACTCATCCGTGGTGGCAGCACTCTTACACCGTGCAATTGGCGATCAGCTTACTTGCATTTTCGTGGACAATGGTTTCTTACGCCTGGACGAAGCGGATCAGGTGATGGCGACCTTTGCTGACGTTCTTGATATGAAACCAGTGCGCGTGGATGCGGAGGACAGGTTTTTGTCCGCAGTCAGTGGTGTCTCCGATCCCGAAGTTAAGCGCAAGATTATCGGCCGAACTTTCATTGAGATTTTCGAGGAACAGGCGGCCCGGACAAACGCCAAGTGGCTTGCCCAGGGCACTATCTATCCTGATGTGATTGAGTCGGCCGGTGCGAAAACCGGAAAGGCTCATGTCATTAAATCGCATCACAATGTCGGTGGTCTTCCCGAGCGCCTTAATTTGCAGCTTTTGGAACCGCTGCGAGAACTGTTCAAGGATGAAGTGCGCCGCGTGGGCGAGACACTGGGTCTACCACGGGACATGGTATATCGCCACCCGTTTCCTGGGCCGGGCCTGGGCGTGCGCATATTGGGTGAAGTAAAAAAGGAATATGCAGACGTGCTGCGACTGGCCGACAGTATTTATTTGGAGGAACTAAGGCGGAACGGTTTGTACGATAAGGTCAGTCAGGCGTTCGCGGTATTTTTACCGGTTAAGTCCGTAGGCGTTGTTGGCGACCAGCGGGCCTACGAGTACGTAATCGCATTGCGTGCGGTCGAAACAGTCGATTTTATGACAGCTACTTGGGCCCACATTCCTTACGATGTTTTGGCAACGATTTCGAGGCGAATCATTAACGAAGTGCGCGGAATAAGCCGCGTAGTATACGACATCTCGGGTAAGCCGCCGGCAACGATCGAATGGGAGTAACCTTGGCGGTGTGGCGGCGATGGCGCGAGCCCATCTTTCCCAAGTCATGATGACCGACAACGAACGATGCCGGGACGCAGATGACGCGAAGTGGATGCGTCACGCGCTTAGATTAGCAGAGCGGGCTGAAGAAGAAGGCGAAGTGCCAGTAGGCGCGTTGGTAGTGATTGAGGAGGAACTCGTCGCCGAAGGTTGGAACCGAACCATCAATACCCGCGATCCAACTGGCCACGCCGAGATCATTGCATTGCGTGCGGCTGCTAATCGCGTTGGCAATTATCGCCTTCTCGGGTCAACGCTTTATGTTACGCTCGAGCCTTGCGTGATGTGTGCCGGGGCCATCGTACAGGCGCGTGTATCGCGTTTGGTTTACGGTGCTGCCGATGCACAAGCTGGCGCCGCCGGATCCGCATTCAATCTGTTGCAGGGCGCGGGGTTGAATCATGAATCGCAGATTAGCGGCAATGTTTTAGGTGATGTCTGTAGTGAACGACTGCGGGCGTTCTTCGAGCATCGGCGCTAGCCAAGCAGGCCTTATCGACGCTTGTATTGGTGCAAAGATGTTAGATGGCCGGAGCCCGTAGGTCGAAGTCCTCGACCTCATCGGCAAAGTCAATCTCGCTATCGATCTTTACCAGCACATCATAGTATGTCCTTATTCGCGTGACGAACCTTACTGGCTCTATCCCACGCGCATATCCATGCCTGGTCTTCTTATACCAGGTACGTCGTGATAATAAGGGAAGCGACTGCTTGACGTCGTTCCAGCGGTTGGGGTTTCGACCTAGCCGCCGTGTAATTATTCTGGCGTCTGCCACGTGGTTGATTCCGACGTTGTAGGCGGCCAGGGCCATCCATGTGCGGTCTGGCTCTTTGACTGAGCTCGGCATCTTGTCGATCAGGATGCGTATATAACGACTACCACCATCAATGCTCTGGCCCGGATCAACGCGGTTCAACACGCCAAGTTGCTTGGCGGTTGGCTGCGTTAGCATCATGACACCACGAACTCCGGTTGGTGAGACAGCTTGAGGATCCCAATAGGACTCTTGGTAGCCGATTGCTGCAAGCAATCGCCAGTCTACTTCGTACTTTCTGCCCGCCCGCTCGAAAAACGATTGGTAATTGGGCAAACGCTTTTCGATTCTTGCTTGGTAGACTGCAAGGTTTATGTAGTTAAAACGATCAGAAGCACCGTAGTAGCGTTCAATTAGTCGTGCCAGTTCACCTGACTTCTTAAGTTTTGTCAGGTAGAGCGTTGCCCTGTTGTACAAGCTGTTATCGTCGCTAAGCGGAAAGGCCCAAGCGAGTTGTTGTGATTTGCCCAAGGTCAAAGCGACACGCAGTTCTGGGTAGTATTGTCGTGTAATGGCGACGATGTTCGAGTCGGCAACGGTTAGCTCGAGTAAACCCTCCGATACGGATTGTAGTAACTCTTCCGTACTTTGATCATCGATTTCGGTCCATTCGAGGTCTGGATGGTTGTCCTTAAGAGCTGTTAGGCGTTCGGCGTGACTACCCCCCCTCACAACTTCCAGCTGTCGGCCTACGAGATCAGCTACGTCCTTGGGCGGCACTGTGCCGAGCCGGTATACAATCTGTTGATGAATCTCCTGGTAGGACGGTGAGAATCGAATGATTTTCTTTCTGGCGTCTGTAATAGTAAGGGCAGCTGCCGCTATGTGCGCCTTTTCGTTAGTGAGCATTGGCAACATTTGGTTGAAATCGTCGTGGACGACCATCTCAAGTTCCACGCCCAGGCTGTCAGCAAAACCATTCAGCATGTCAAATTCTATGCCGGCTGGGCCCTCTGGGCCTTCATAAAAGGTTGTGGGCGCATTGCGGGTAAGAACGATGAGTTTGCCATCATCTCTCAGAGCCTCGAGCGTCGTAACCGCAGGCCCGTTACAGGCGCCGAGGGCGACACATGTGGTTAGCGATAGGACCGTGTAGAACGGCGGCTGCCTGATAGGTTGGGAGTGATTTCTACGCACGATGGCTGCAGTGGGAATAGTATTCAAAGCTTGCAGGGCTTATGAAAGTATAGCCAGACGTGGCGGTTGTGGTCAGTTGCGAGTCCACGTAAGCTACTTTATGCGTTTGCCTAAGACGCGATAGTCTGGAGAGGTGCCGGAGCGGTTGAACGGGGCGGACTCGAAATCCGCTGTGGCGCTTGCGCCACCCAGGGTTCGAATCCCTGCCTCTCCGCCAAATCAATAACTTAAAGCGCTAGCTGGCGGAGTGGATAAAGCGTGATCCACTAGCATACAAGAATTAGCAGAAACGAGCGGGGATACGACATCTATGTTATGCAAGCTGGCTTAAGTGCCTTGCGGGATGCACGTGGGGCATCGGCGTAATTCTGAAGTTGCTATCCAAGCATTGCGCTGCTTCCGAAAACTGGTTTAACCTTACTGCCGTAGTCGATAGCTACACTTTCGTGTCGAGTGCGCCAACCGGAGAGGTGTCCGAGCGGTTGAAGGAGCACGCCTGGAAAGTGTGTGTACGTTAATAGCGTACCGAGGGTTCGAATCCCTCCCTCTCCGCCATGAACAAAAAGGGAGGTCCCGTGCGGACCTCCTTTTTGTAGATTAGCGACGGTTCGATTCGAACCCGATCGAAATGGTCGAATCCCGATGTGCGTGGACGCACAAGTGCCGCGAGTGCACGGATGCACAGGAGCGGCTTCCGTGTCCGCCATATCAGAACAGAGGACAGATTAGCCCGGTGCCTAGATGTTCTGTCTTCCGTCTTTAGCCGTGTCCGAGGACAAAGGACTCGAACCCCAGGCTCTTGAGTTTCAGTGCTTGGTCTCCCGTCTTCAGCCCTTGGGTTTTCGTGATACACTGCGGCATCGAGACTATGGCGGCGAAGGTCGGTCCCCCCGGCGACGACAGGTTGTGAACCCGGTCAGGTCCGGAAGGAAGCAGCCGCAGCGGCCAGTTCGGGTGCTGGGGTGCGGCAGGCCGGAGCCGCCACCCACCTGTGATCTCGAACCAGTTTATCCATGACCCTGTTGGCGAAGCCAGTGAGCTATAAGGTTCTTGCACGTAAATACCGTCCCCGCACGTTTTCGGAAGTTGTGGGCCAGGAACACGTGGTGCGGGCGCTCGTACACGCCCTTGACCATGATCGCGTGCACCATGCGTTCTTATTTGCGGGCACGCGGGGAATTGGTAAAACTACGATCGCGCGGGTTCTGGCCAAGTCACTCAATTGTGAACAAGGTGTGGGATCACAGCCTTGTGGAGTTTGTCAGGCCTGCGTCGAGTTGGACGAAGGACGCTTTGTTGATCTCATTGAGGTCGATGCGGCGTCTCGAACGAAAGTTGATGATACCCGCGAGTTGCTTGAGAACGTGCAATACGCGCCAATGCGCGGTCGTTTCAAGGTATATTTGATCGATGAAGTCCATATGCTCTCGGGCCATAGCTTTAATGCCCTGCTGAAAACGCTCGAAGAACCTCCGCCGCACATCAAGTTCCTGCTAGCTACCACCGATCCACAGAAACTGCCAGTAACGGTGCTATCTCGCTGTCTTCAGTTTAACCTTAAAAAGTTATTGCCAGACTTGATTCAGCCGCAGTTGCAGAAGATCTTGAAGGCCGAAGCTATTCCTTATGATGCAGGCGCGTTGGCGCTACTGGCGCGCGCCGCCGATGGCAGTATGCGGGATGCTTTAAGCCTCTTGGATCAGGCGATTGCATACTCGGGCGGTACCGTCGACGAAAGCCAGGTGCGAGAGATGTTAGGTAGTATTGATCAGGCTGCGATCGCAAGGCTTCTGGGTGCTTTGTCCACAGGGGACGCGAAGGCACTCGTAGCGGTAGTCGCTGAGATTTCCGAGCATGGCGTGGATCACGATGCCGTGCTTAGTGAACTATTGCTTAGATTGCACCAGATCTCGCTCGCCCAGATTGACGCGGAGCTACTCAATAGTGTTAACGAAGACAAAGAAACGATTCTTGCCAATGCACATAGTATGACGCCTGAGGATGTGCAGCTCTATTATCAGATCGGTATAGTTGGTCGGCGTGATTTGCCATTTGCGCCAGATGCACGCACCGGACTTGAGATGGTGTTGCTACGAATGCTGGCTTTTCGACCGGCGACGGATGCAGACGCAAAGCAGAATTTACAGACCCCAACTAAGGTTAGCGCCTCGGACACCATTGTCGGTAGCGTAGCGAGTAGTGAGCCGAAAGTCTCACCAGGTGACTGGGAAAGTGTTGTCGAGCGATTGAAAGTTGACGGGTTTGTGCGGGAGATGGCACATAATAGTACGGTAGAATCCTTCGCTAAAGGCGATATGGTGTTGGTGTTGGACGAGAGTTGCGCACAGCTTTACAACAAGGAGCGCGAAGCCGCGCTGCGTGAGGCCTTGGAAGAGTTCTATGGCACAGGCATGCAGTTAAACATACGAGTTAGTCGGCCTAACGGAGAGACGCCGGCGCAGAAACGCTCGCGTATGGAGGATATTCGCCAGAAGGCGGCAGTCGATGCAATCTACAATGACCCAAACATAAAGGCATTGGAAGAGCGATTTGATGCACGTGTGAATCCAGCTTCTATTCGACCCAAAAGCTGACAGCGTAGCACCATCTGGAATGGGTCAGTTGGAGGATAAGTAATGAAAGGCGGACTTGGCAATATTATGAAGCAGGCGCAAGCAATGCAGGAAAACTTGCGCCGTGCGCAGGAAGAGTTGGCGAAAATCGAGGTAACCGGGACTGCTGGTGGTGGTGTGGTTAGTGTGACTATGACATGTCGTCACGACGTCAAAAAGATCCAAGTCGACTCAAGTCTGATGGATGATGACAAGGAGGTATTGGAAGACTTGGTCGCGGCGGCCGTCAATGACGCTGTGCGCAAAGTAGAAAAGGCGAGTCAGGAAAAGTTAGCTGGATTAACCGGCGGTCTAAACATACCAGGACTTAACCTACCGTTCTAAGCAGTACTACATGTCAGATAAGCACGATCGAGGGGCTGTAGCCCCGGCGATTGAAAACCTTAAGCAGGCTTTGCGTCGGCTCCCTGGGGTTGGTCCCAAGGGTGCTCAGCGTATGGCTTTGCATTTGCTTGAGCGAGATCGCGAGGGAGCTAAACAGATTGTGGATACGCTATGCCATGCGCTTGATCGGGTGATCCATTGTAATCGTTGTAACAATTTTAGTGAGCACGAGATTTGCCCGATCTGTAGCTCGCAACGTCGAGATCGCTCCCAGTTGTGCATCGTCGAGTCGCCGGCCGATCTAATGTCGCTTGAACAGGCGGGTGTGTACAAAGGATTGTATTTTATTCTAATGGGACACTTGTCGCCGCTCGATGGTATTGGCCCTGACGAACTCGGTATCCCTCGCCTGGAGGTGCTGCTAAACGAGGGAGTGATCCGTGAGGTCATACTGGCGACGAACTTGACGGTGGAGGGTGAGGCAACGGCGCACTATATCAGTGAGCTCGTACGGGCGCGGAAAATGCGTGCAACCCGTATAGCCTACGGCGTCCCGGTGGGTGGCGAGCTCGAGTATGTCGATCAAGGAACACTGGCCCGGGCGTTCGCTGGGAGGCGTGAAGCGTAGCGATGGCGACGCAGTTATGTGGTCGGTTGGGCCCCGATAGGGGGGCAGTGGCCATATTTTTGTAATCGGAACCAACGTTGTTTAAGCGGTATGGTAACGATTATTCGCCAATGGCGATCACCGGCAGTTGGCTCGGTGCGCTGGTGGTAAGCAAACTGAAAAGGAAGAACATAAGGGAGGGAATTCCGCTGTTTACAGCATCGAGCCCGACCACAGACCCGTAAACCCATTTTTTGCCCATATTTGGGCGACCCATGGCCTACATGCGCGATAGTGGGGATGACCCTCGACAAGTCCTTTGACGTTAATATAGATGCACGGCGAAAAGAGCGATGAGGAATTGATGCTCGCGTATGGTAATGGCGATCTTCGTGCTTTTGAAATCGTTTATGAGCGGCATCGGGGAGCCCTCTATCGTTATCTATTGCGACAATGTGGAAAGGCAGAAGACGCCCAGGAATTGTTTCAGGATGTTTGGACCAACCTGATTCGCACACGCGAACGCTATGAGGTGCGCGCGAAATTTACGACCTACCTGTTTCGGTTGGCGCACAATCGGGTTATAGATTTCTATCGCAAGAGTGCCAACAACCCGACCTCAACTTCTAACGTGGTTATCCTAGACGGTGAGGGCGATAGCGATATCGACGAACTGCCAGCGTCGGATCGTGAACAACCACAACAGCAGGCCGAATTTAGACGCCTAGGTGAGCAGCTGTTAACGGCGATTGATCAACTACCGGCGGTGCAGCGAGAGGCTTTCCTGTTACGTGAAGAGGCAGGCTTTACGATCGAACAGATCGCGGAAGTCACAGGCGTAAATCGGGAGACGGCCAAGAGTCGTCTGCGCTATGCGGTGGCTAAACTTAAAGTGAGTATAAAGGATGAAGTTGGTAGTTAGATGAGTCCGAAGCAGCCGGATAGAGATGCGTTCGAGAGCTATCTGCAGAGTGGGTCTTCGCTCTCGCGGGCCTACAAGGCGACCGCGACAGAGACATCACCTGTCGAGCTGGATACTCGTATCCTCGAACGAGCGAGGCAGGCGGTGCATCGTCAAGCGCGCGCAGCCCGCAGCCCGTTCGCAAACAACTGGATGATTCCGGCTTCACTGGCAGCCTTGTTGGTGTTAACGGTGGGTTTAGTAACATTCATGTTCGAATTCGAAAAGACCGATACGCCAGTACTGCCTGAGACTGCGCCGGCGCCTTCGCTGGATTCGACGTTAGAAGAGCAGGCGCCCTTGATGCGCGATAAAGCACGGGAAGCTTATGACATGCTGCGTGCTGACCAACCTGTGGATCAAAAAGCCACCTCGAAGGCTAAGCGTAGTCTTGTGATTGAACCTCCTGCCGCTAGCACCCCTGCTGTCGAGGGTTTGACTAAGACCAGACGGCAATCACAAAAGACGGGGGAGACGAAACAAATGGTGCCGGCTGCGCCCGAGGCAGCCTCAGCCCAGACCGCCGATGAGCGTATGCGATCGCCAGCGAGCGGCGGTACTGCTACACGTACCGAGTCGCAAGAGATGCGCCCTAAGAAAGAGAACAGGTCACTGGAAAGCGAGGGTGCATTACGCGACTTGGATGAGGCTTCGGAGGTCGATGAAATGATGACCCCTGAGGAGTGGCTGGCAAAGATCGCTACGTTGCGGGCCCAGGGCAAGCAGACGGAGGCCGAAGCAAGTCTGGCGGCATTTAGGAAGCGCTATCCAGATTACCCTGTCGACAAAATGCGCGAGTAAGTCAGTTCGGCGTGATTTCTGACGCGCGGTGTGTTGGCCCTGTAGTTGTACCGATCCTGTTGTTGTGGGACCGCGCTCGGGTGCATACTATGTGCTTTCCACTAGGAGTTTAGCTAACGAAGATGAACATACTAGAAACCATACTCAGTTCGCAGAATGGGGCCGCAGTCGCAGAAATATCGAAGAGCCTCGGGCTTGGCCAATCAGAGACGCAAACTGCGCTCGGTAAACTGTTACCCGCGGTAGCTCGTGGCCTTAGTAATAACGCATCCAGCCAAGATGGATTAGGCGCACTGCTGGGTGCGGTTAGTAAGGGTGGCCATCAGCGCTACATCGATGATCCAGCGAGTATCTCCGACCAGGCCTCGATCGAGGATGGCAACGGCATACTTGGCCACATCTTTGGCAGCAAGGACGTTAGCCGAAATGTCGCCAGCCGCGCGGCTGAACAAACCGGTATAAGTTCAGCCATCTTAAAGAAAATGTTGCCAATGGCAGCTACGTTAGCCATGGGCGCACTCGGCAAGAAGGCTTCCGGCCCGGATATACTTGGTGCGGTTCTTGGTGGTGATAGCCCTCAGCCGTCGCAGCTAAGCGGTCTTTCTGCCTTCCTCGATTTCGACAAGGATGGTTCGATCGCTGACGACATACTTGGGATTGCCAAGAAGCTATTCTAGTTTTCCACGACGCACCGTTTTGTAGGCTGCGGCGATACCTTTCCAGCGCCGCGGGACTGCTGCTGTCTGCTAAATCGCACAGGAGAAGGTGATATGAACGTCCAGCGTTTTGTTCTCGGATCGGTTGCAGTTTTTGTATTTGTTGCTGCCTATGAATGGGTATTTCATGGCATCGTGCTTCACGATACCTATATTAAAACCGCCTCTCTGTGGCGTAGCGAATCAGATATGGAAAACAACTTCCATTGGCTGATGATTGGACAGTTGTTTATGGCCATTATGTTTTGTTTCATCTTTACTAAAGGTTACGAAGATAAGGGCCTGGCAGAAGGTCTGCGTTATGGTCTGTTAATTGGTTTATTAGTGTTTGTAGGAAGAGATCTCATTATGTATGCGGTGCAACCGCTGCCGGCCAAGCTTGTGATCGCCTGGATCTGTGGCGGCATCGTAGAGCTTGCTATCGCTGGTGTTATCGTCGCCGCAATCTATCGACCCGCGCGCAGTTGAGTGGCGACAAATGTTCAGCCGAGTGTGATGGGTAGCTTCATCCATGCACGGCCGGGCGTGCGCTCAATTCTCGCGTACGGAGTGTCTGGTCGCCAGCTGTAAGTCAAATAACAGTGGTCTCTCGGGTTAGACAAGGCATCGGCATTAAGAACGTCGCCATTGATGCCGTCAAACCTCGCCGATTTCACGAGCAGCCCATTGGCATGTCGCTCATAGAGGTAGGCACCGACCTGATTGGAAAACTCGTAGCTACTGGGGTTGATTAACTGTGGAAACGTTAGGTGCTTGTCCCGGAGATCCACGAGTAGCCCACGACAATGCGCGCGAAATACACGGCGTTCGCTGATTATAGTGTCCTTGCAGTCCGGAAAGCTATCAAGGACAAAACGCGTCCAATGGTATACGGTCTCAAACACCGTCGTCTTTACTTGTTGGGATCCATACCAGACCCCGAACGTGGTGCCATCGCTAAAACGAGTCTCATGCCAATTCTCGGATTGAAAGGGGTGAGTGAGGGCGGTGCCGTAGTCGAAAGGACGAGTAAGAAGGGGTGATGGGCTATGCGGCTTGGTGGTCATTGTGGCTGCCATCGCAACTGCCCTATGGCTAGCACGGTCCGCCAAATCATCGAACAGGTCTTGCGAAACGCGCATGCCCTTTATGTTACGAAACAAATCCGCGTCAAAATCGATGAGTTGGGTGAAAAGACCTTCGAACACTAGCGCCCGCGCTCGAAGTCGAGATACCGCCGTACCATCACGACCCCGAGAAAGCCCTCGCTGAGCATAACTTCAAGTGGTGTCTTACCGTTGAACCGCCGATTTGGCGTTTTGACCCAGCTATAGGCCAGCTGTCGGTTCTGCGGGAAGATTAAGCGCAGCGCAAGATGTATACCCAACAAGTAACCCACTCTGTCCAACAAGTCTTGGTGTGGCGGCAGCGGCGCGCCCTTGCGATATCGGTTCACGGTCGAGCGGGTTCCAGAAGACAGGCCGAGCAGGGCAGCCTGCTCACGACTGTCCAAATCCCATAGGTCGAACAGCCTCGTAATCATTTTCGCGAGTGCGGTGCGCCCGGGTTTGGTGGTCGGGTCCGGTAACGGCTGCGCGTCGGCGGGAATGGTTGATTTGGCCATGCACTCAGGCACGTACTAATTAATACATAGATCGTACTATAGTATACACACCTAGGCAAACCGCGTGTGCCGAGTTTAAAACTCTGGGCATTATCAGGGTGAAAGAATCGCTTGCCCTGGGCCCGCAAGCGCTTCACGTCAGATCCGTTTTAGCGCCGCGCTTGCTTGTTTGCCGTCGCCAGCGTCTGGGCAAGGTTTGCGAGTTGGATAAATTCGCCACGATAACCGAAGCGGTCGCGGCCGCGTGCGTCCCGCGCCAGTTCGACGACATCGGCATAGGTCATATCGCCGGTGTATATCCCGCCCCGCAGTAGCTGGCCGAAAGCGGCGACTGCGGCCGAGAAGCGGAAATTATCAGAGGTAGCAGCAATAGTTGTCGTCACATCGCCTTTCATAAGCGGCCATTCGGTTAGGGTGCTCTTTGCGCCACCCGGTAGCTTATAGCGCATGCGCACAAATGCGAGTTCGTCACTGTGTTTATGCGTGCCCTTGGTTTGCGGAGAATATCGAGCGGGCTCCAGATAGAGGGCATCGCTACCCCGCAGGACGATTTCATACAGCGCGGTAACCGTATGGCCGGCGCCGATCTCGCCAGCATCGACCTTATCGTTGTTAAAATCTTCACGCTTGAGGATGCGGTTCTCGTAGCCGATCAGCCGGTACTCGGCCACGACATTGGGGTTGAATTCGATTTGGATCTTTACGTCCTTGGCGATCGTATGCATGGTTGATGAAATCTCGTCGACGAGTACTTTCTGCGCCTCTTTGAGATTGTCGATGTACCCGTAATTGCCGTTGCCAGCGTCAGCCAGCTGCTCCATGAGCTGGTCATTGTAGTTGCCGGTACCGAACCCAAGCGTCGTTAGCGATATGCCGGTCTCTCGTTTTTGTTCGATCAAATCTTTCAGGGCCTCGAAATTGACGGTGCCGACATTGAAATCACCATCGGTTGCCAAAATGACGCGATTGATGCCGTTGCGAATGTACGCCTGCTCGGCCATTGCATAAGCCAGCCGAATACCGGCGGCGCCGTTGGTCGATCCACCGGCTGTAAGCGTATCCAGCGCAGACATGATCTTGGCGGTGGCGTTGCCAGTTACAGGTTCGAGTACAACACCGGAAGCACCGGCATAGACAACAATCGAGATTCTATCTTCGCTTCGTAGTTGCCGACTTAGGAGCTTGAGGGATGTCTTCAGTAGTTCAAGCTTGTTAGGGGCGCGCATGGACCCGGAGACATCGACGAGAAAAACAAGATTGGCGGGCGGCAGGTCCGTATTCGAAACGTCATAGCCCTTAATACCGATGTGTAACAGGTGGCGCTTGGAGTTCCACGGCGCGGGCGCGATCTCGGTGGTGACGTGGAACGGACGACTCTTGTCTTTTGCTTGCGAGTATTTATAGGAGAAATAATTAATTAACTCTTCGACCCGCACCGCGTCTTCGAGCGGCAAACGACCCGCCTGTAGGAATCGGCGTACGTTAGCATAAGCGCCGGTGTCTACATCGATGCTGAAAGTTGAAACTGGGTGCTCGGCAACGCGCTTAACTGGGTTGTCATCGAAATGTTTGTACGTCTCGCGGTCGATGGGTTCGCTCGGATACCGTATTGAGGGCAAGTCACGCGTGCGCATTGTTTCTTCTGACGTGGCTATGCCAACGAGGCTATCCAAGCGTTTTTCGCCCATTCGCTTAGCGACAGGTGCTGGGCTATCTACAATAGTGACCTGTTCTTGACGAGTGGTCGACTGACCTGATTCACGCAATACCAGTTTTGGCTCGGGTGCGCTTGTTTGCTGCTGGCGTGATGTCCGTGTCTCATCGTCGAGCTCGGTGTGTTTGTCTGGTGATAGATTTACCGAACAGCCGATCGGTAACAGGGCGGCCAAGGCCACGACAACGATGGAACGCTTCAGTTGCTGTGTATTCATGTGTTTTCTCCACGTTAACAAGAGTGTACCCACGGCGGCCGATGTAGCAGTCGTGGAGTATTAACGTAGAAGAAAGGTTAGGGGGTTAAGACGCAGCCTAGCCAGTAGCGGGCAAACTAGACCACCAGGGCGTCGATTTTCGCAGCACAGATAAAGTCGTTCTCCGACAGACCGCCAATTGAATGGGTGCTGTAACGCACGTGACAGCGCTTGTACCCCACTTCGATATCGGGGTGATGGTCTTCTCGGTGTGCGATCCAGGCCAGGGCGTTGACGAAGGCCATTGTCTGGTAATAATTGCTAAATTCGTAGGCACGATGAATTTCGGTACCACCTTCGTTCAGTGACCACTCCGGTGTCTGCTGAAGCAAGGCCTTCGCCTCCGTCTCTGTCAACGGCGCAGTGCCCCCCTCGCAAGGCTTACATTGCTTCTTTGTCAATTCGATCATGATAGTGCCCTCTTACGGTGATATCATCGTTGAACCGAGGCCCGTGGAATAGAGATTAGAACTGGAGATCGCTCATGGCGCAAGCACCTTCGGGAACGCAGGACCCGCATGCCCTGATCTGGATCGATTTGGAAATGTCCGGTTTAGATACAGAAACCGATCGTATTCTAGAAGTCGCGACGATTATTACAGACAGTGCGCTGAATCTACTGGCCGAGGGTCCTGTGTTGGCTGTGCATCAGCCGGCCTCGGTACTCGACGGTATGGACGAGTGGAACACACGCACACATTCGGAGACTGGTCTCATCGAACGGGTGAGAACGTCGGTGTTGGGGGAAATCGATGTCGAACAACAGACGCTGGAGTTTATCCAGCGTTATGTACCTAAAAACAGGTCGCCGATGTGTGGAAATAGCGTCTGTCAGGATCGGCGTTTTCTAGCGCGTTGTATGCCGGAGCTGGAGGCCTGGTTTCACTACCGCAATCTTGACGTGAGTACACTCAAGGAGTTGGCACGCCGGTGGAAGCCCGACGTTTATAATGGGTTGGTCAAGAAGAACACACACAAAGCGCTCGATGATGTGCGTGAGTCTATCGAAGAACTAAAGCACTACCGCACACAATTGCTACGACTGTAACTACTCTTGGGTAGGCGCTGGCTGGTCGCTGATATGCCTGCCTAAGGCCCAGCGTACATGTTCTCGTACCAATGCCGAAGAATGATCCTGTCGGGTTTGTAGCGCCGCGATAACAACATCGCTGGTGGGTGCATTGCCCAATGCCACCGCGATATTTCGTAACCAGCATACATAGCCGATTCGGCGAATTGCTGAGCCTTCAGTTCGAGTCAAGAATTGAGCCTCGCTCCATGCGAATAGGTCGACAAGTTGTGCTGCGTCGAGGCCGTGACGAACGTCAAAATCGGGCTCAGTCGTAGTCTTTGCAAACCGGTTCCAGGGACATACCAACTGACAATCGTCGCATCCGAAAATACGGTTTCCGATAAGCGGCCGCAACTCGATCGGTATTGGCCCGCGCATCTCGATTGTCAGATAAGAGATGCAAAGTCGTGCGTCGAGCTCGTATGGGCCAATGATGGCGCCGGTAGGACAGATATCGATACAGGCTTGGCAGCGGCCGCAGTGATTTTCGACCGGTGCATCGATTGGCAACGGTAGATCAGTGTAGATTTCACCGAGGAAAAACCAGGACCCGGCCTCGCGATGCAGTAGGTTCGTGTGCTTGCCAATCCACCCTAGGCCGGCCTTCTCGGCCAGAGGCTTCTCCAACACCGGCGCACTGTCGGTGAAGACGCGATAGTGATGTTTGCCGATCGCCCCTTCGATTCTGTCTGCGAGGCGCTTAAGTCGATTACGCATGACCTTGTGATAGTCGCGCCCCAGCGCATAGCGTGAAATAAAACCAAGAGTGGGGTCTGCCAGGGCCGTGTCAGCATCTGTGACTCCCGCCGGCATGTAATCCATGCGGGCGCAGATTACGCGAACCGTTCCCGGAAACAGATCGGCCGGGCGACTACGACGAGTCTGGTGGGCGGTCATGTAGCGCATTTCCCCGTGACGACCAGCATCTAGCCAATTCAATAGTCGGACCTCGGCCGCACTTAAATCAATATCGGAGATTCCGATCTGCTGAAACCCAAGGTTGCGCCCCCAGGCCCGTATATCGTTGCTTAGCCGTGTGAAGTCTGTCATCTGTCTGGTTTACGACCGTAGCAATTGTTGATGAAGTCTTGCACCATGGGCAACTTCTTCTAGGTTGGCTTCGTTGTCCTGGTTAAAATACATTACAGGATGAAACTACCTCAAGCACTGTATTATGCCGAACAGACTCGGCAACTGGATGAAATTGCCATAACGCAAGAAGGAATTCCAGGCTCGACGTTAATGTGCCGTGCCGGCCAGGCAACCTTCATGCTGTTGCGGCAGCGTTATCCGCGGGCTCGGAACATCGCGGTAGTGTGCGGCGTAGGGAACAATGGTGGGGATGGCTACGTCGTCGCAGAGCTCGCGCAGGAAGCAGGTTTGATGCCGGTGGTGCTGGAGCTTGGCGATCCCAACCGCCGTCGTGGGGATGCGCGCGCGGCTCGCGAGAAGATGGAAGCGGCAGGCGTTCGTTGTCGTCCATTCCAAGCGTCGCAGCTTGAAGGCGCCGAGCTAATCGTCGATGCGCTTTTTGGAACTGGCTTGGAGCGTGAAGTCACCGATGACTGGCGTGTGGCGATTAATGCCATCAACGTGGCTGATGCGGCTGTACTGGCGATCGATATTCCATCCGGGTTACATGCAGATTCTGGACGTGTGTTGGGCGTGGCTGTTCATGCTGATGTCACGGTAACGTTCATCGGCCTTAAAACAGGCCTGTTTACCGGCGAAGGTCCGAGTTTTCGTGGACATTTGGTGTTCGACGACCTAGGGGTGCCAGCTGATGTCTATCGCAGTGTCACCCCTTCTGCTCTACGAATCACGGAGCAATCACTGTTGTCCTTGGCGCCGCACCGGCGCCGCACTGTGCATAAAGGAGATGTCGGCCATGTGGTTGTGATTGGCGGCACCGAGGGTATGGGTGGAGCAGTGCGATTGGCAGGGGCGGCCGCGTACCGGACCGGGGCGGGTCTAGTGACGGTGGCGACGCATCCCGCCCATGCTGCCTACATCGGCTCGAATCGACCGGAACTGATGACCTACGCGGTATCGGAAGTGAAGCAATTACGCGCCGCTATTGAGCGCGCAACCGTCATCGCGGTGGGTCCCGGTCTAGGGCGAGAGCAGTGGGGACGCAGGATGTTGGCTACCGCTTTGGAATCCGGCAAACCGTTGGTGGTTGATGCCGATGGACTGAACCTTTTGGCCCCGGATCCCATGAAACGCGATGACTGGGTTCTGACGCCACATCCGGGTGAAGCCGCGCGTCTGCTGAAATGTACGAGCGCAGAGGTGCAGGCACAACGTTTCGATGCAGTTCGATCGCTGACGGAACGTTTTGGAGGTGTAATTGTGTTAAAAGGTGCCGGAACATTGATTGCCAAGTCCGGTGATCGTGACGTGTGGTTATGTGGTGCCGGTAACCCGGGTATGGCGAGCGGGGGCATGGGCGATGTGCTGACGGGAATCATTGCCGCTCTTTTGGCCCAGGGGTTATCGTGGTTGGATGCGGCGCGGCTTGGCGTCTGGCTGCATGCTACGGCTGCCGACGCCGCCGCACACGAAAACGGTGAAATCGGATTGCTGGCCTCTGATTTGTTGCCGCTAGTTCGTACGAGACTGAATCGACTCTCAATTCGTGAAGCTTGAGATCGAAATTCCGGAAGTGGCGGATATGGAGGCATTGGGGGCACGATTGGCGCCGAGTATCGCCAAAGTACAATTGATCTATCTGCATGGCGAGCTAGGTACCGGAAAGACCACACTGGTGCGCGGGTTGCTACGCGCCTTGGGCCATGTAGGCGTGGTCAAGAGTCCCACCTTTACGCTAGTCGAGCCCTACTCGGTTGCCGGTCAGAATACCTACCATTTCGATCTGTATCGGTTAAAGCATCCCGACGAGCTGGAATTCGTGGGATTCCGCGATTATGTTAAAGATAGGAACGTCTGCCTGGTGGAATGGGCGGAGCGTGCCGCCGAGGTCTTACCGATGCCGGATATTGACGTTGTCATCCACAAAGCCGACCATAAGCGTATCGTGCAGCTGACGTCTCGTACCGATCGGGGTGCTGACCTATTGACCGACCTGTCATGAGAATCGCGCGCCTCGGGCTCTTGTTATTCCTGGGCCTCTTCGCTGGCCTCGGTCAAGGTGCCACCGTCGCAGTTGAAAACCTGCGCCTATGGCGAGCTCCCGATCACGTACGCTTGGTGTTTGATCTTAGTGGGACCCTCGAACACCGGGTGTTTATCCTAAAGAACCCTGATCGGCTGGTGGTTGATTTAGAGAACAGTCGTCTACTCGGGGCGCTTCCAACCCCCGACCCTAACGAGGCTGTGCTCGCTGGTATCCGTACCGGCGCTCACGGTGACAACAAGCTGCGCATTGTACTGGATCTCAAGCAGCCGGCGCGGCCACGAACCTTTGTTCTTAAACCCTATGACCAATACGGCCATCGTCTCGTCATAGACCTTTATGAGGCGAGGAGCGCAGCGCCACCCCAACCGAAGCCGGCCAAGCCCAAGCGTGACTACATTGTTATCGCTATCGACGCCGGTCACGGCGGCGAGGATCCTGGTGCCATTGGTCGGCGCTACAAGACCCGAGAAAAGGACGCCGTGCTTGCAATCGCGAAACAGCTCGAGAAGCTTGTGGATGCAGAGCCGACTATGCGGGCCGTCATGACCCGCAAAGGGGATTATTATGTAGAACTAAAAGAACGCTACGAAATAGCACGGGAGAATGAAGCAGACATATTTGTGTCAATACACGCCGATGCATTACCGGGTAAGCGTCGTGCCCGTGGCGCGTCTGTCTATGCATTGTCGGAACGAGGAGCGACAAGCGCCTTGGCCAGAACTTTGGCTAACAAACACAATGCATCTGATTTGATCGGTGGTGTCAGCCTAAGCGATAAAGATGATCTTCTGGCAAAAGTGCTGCTCGATCTTTCACAAACGGCGACTATCGGCTCTAGTGTTGAACTAGGCTCTTCTGTTCTATCGGAGCTCAGGCGCATTGGCCCAATCCATATTGAGACGGTGCAACAGGCTGGATTCGCTGTATTGAAAGCACCGGACGTACCCTCTATTCTGATCGAGACTGCATTTATCTCGACACCAACGGAAGAGAAGAAGTTACGCGGTAAGAGTTACCAGCGAAAGCTTGCGAATGGTATCTTCAAGGGGATAAAACGTTACGCAACGCGGCGCAAACTTGCTGGCAATCAGTCGAGGCGTGCGGACGAGCGACGTGTGCATATCGTACAGCCGGGCGATACGCTATCTGCGATTGCGAGACTGTACGATGTGCATATGGATACGCTGCGTTTTGCCAATAACTTGAGCGACAACAAGCTTAAGGTTGGACGCAAGCTGGTGATCCCTTAGGGGCTAACTAGCACTTCGTATATTCTTGGTAGTAGTTCGCTCCTCGCTGGTGGATTGCTTGTCAGTTGTGTCGATTGGCGTCGTAATCTTTAGATTTTCATATATTTGATTCGCAAGGCGCTCGAGCTGGCCCTTGTCTACAATTGGCCGTCGTTCAAGATCTGTAAGGAAAAAGATATCCTCGGCGCGTTCCCCATACGTCGACACCTTGGCAGTTACGAGATTAACTCGACAATGCTGTAATGCACGCGCTACCTGATAAAGCAGTCCGGGGCGATCCTGCGCTACGACTTCCATTATTGTTTGCTGTCCGTTTGCGGCTGAGCTGAAACTTACCTTTGTCTCGATGGGAAAATGTTTGAGGCGGCGAGGTAGGCGAACCATGCGAATGTCGCGTCCTTCACGAGGGTTCAGTAGTTGTTGACGCATGGCCTGTTGCATATCTGATAAGAGCTCGCGGTCGCACACAGGTTCGCCATCTGAGTCGAGCACCACGAAAGTGTTGAGAGCAAATCCATTCCGCGTTGTGTGGATACGCGCGTCCACAATCGAAAGGTGCAACTGATCAAAGCCACCGGTTTGGACCACAAATAGATACCCCCGGTCTGGTGAATATATAAAGAATTCAGTGCCGCCAATATCCGGGTTGTAACGGGTGGCGACGATCGGGAAATCGGCAGCCGAGGATTTGGCGATGGTTTCGACATGCCAGGCGAGGCTGTGAGCGTCGTATCGCAGGAAATATTCGTTATCGAGTTGCTGCCAATAGTTTTCGACTAAACCATCCGGAAGCTTTTTGCGCTTAATCAGCATCAGCGTTTCATTTTTCAGGTCCTTGATCTGGGCCGTGACATCAAATCGTGTAGCGAAACCGCGCCGGAATGTTCGTGTTGTTGCGGCGTACAGTTCTGATAACAAGCGACCCTTCCAGGCGTTCCATACTTTCGGGCTCGTGCCACGTATATCCGCGACCGTGAGCAGATAGAGATTATCGAGGTGTTCCTGATCTCCTGTCTTCCGCGCAAATTCAAGCACGACATCGGGGTCATGGATGTCCTGGCGTTGTGCGGTCCATGACATCATTAGGTGATTGCGAACCAGCCAGCAAATGAAATTGCAATCGTAGTCACTCAAGCCGTGCCGTTTGCAGAACCCACGTACAATCTTCTCGCCTATCACGGAGTGGTCACCACCACGACCTTTGGCGATGTCATGGAATAGTGCCGCCAGATACAACCGCTCGGGTTTGACCAGACGTTGAATAAGCGAGCTCGCCAGCGGAAATTCGTGCTGGTGTTCCGGGATCGTGAATCTGCGAAGGTTTCGCACCACAAAAAGCAAGTGCTCATCGACTGTATACACATGAAACAGGTCATGCTGCATCTGGCCCACGATCTTGTCAAACGCCGGAATATACGCACCGAGAACACCATATGCGTTCATCCGGCGCAACGCATGTGTAATCCCGGCCGGACTCCGCATTATCTCCATAAACAGACTGCGACAACCCAAATCCTTGCGAAAATCTCGATCGATACGATAAAGATTCGCGCGCACCAGCCGTATGGTGTGGGCACGAACACCCTTTAGTGCGGGTTGCTGCTGGAGAACAAGGAACAGTTCGAGTATGGCATACGGAACTCGCTCAAAGACCTTATCACTCACAACCTCGATAAAGTTATTACGCGATCGAAAGCGCCGATTAATGGGTCTGATGCTAGCGGCGCCACGAGCGAGAATGACTTCCTGAAAGTGTTGCAGCAGAATCTCGTTCAGCAGGGATAATTCCTTGACCGTCCGGTAGTAGCGCTTCATAAATTGCTCAACGGCTAGATGACCTGGTTTGTCGATATAGCTAAGTTGCTTCGCGAGCCTGCGTTGGTGATCGAATAGCAGTCGATCTTCCCGGCGCCCCGACAAGTAATGCAACCCGTTTCGGATTTGCCAAAGAAAGTTTCGTCCACGCATGAGCGCGCGATATTCGTCCTCACGGAGGAAACCGAGTTGCACGAGATCGTGCAAGGAGTTTGTGTTGAAATGCCGTTTTGTGACCCAGGCAATCATTTGAATGTCGCGCAAACCGCCTGGCCCTTCCTTTATATTGGGTTCTAGATCGTAAGCTGTATCTTCGAAGCGAAGATGTCGGTCTATCTGCTCATGCCATTTTGCCGAGAAAAACTTTCGACTTGGCCAAACTTTTGGTGGGCTCGTTGCACGTTGCATCCGGTCGAAAACACGTTTATCACCATAAAGCAGTCGGGCTTCCATTATGTTCGTGGCTACGGTGATATCCTTCTTGGCCAATTGGACACAGTCGGGGATTGAACGAACACTGTGCCCCACCTCCAAACCCATGTCCCAAAGGAATTGGATCAACGTTTCCGCAAAACCACCGATCTGCTCGTGCCGCTCTTTTTCGGTCAACAGCATTAGGTCTATGTCGGAAGCCGGGTGTAGTTCGCCTCGACCGTAACCGCCGACTGCAATTAGTGACAGCGCCTGCTCTAATGGCAGTAAAGGTAGATGTAATACCCAGGCCGCTGTCAGTAACTGATCGATTAGCCACGCCTGTGCGGCGACGATCTGCGGCGCCGCAGTATTTTCCGTGTGTTGTTTTTCTAGAATATCGCGCCCGGACTTTAGTGCGGCGCGAAACAGAGGGAGTGGCTTGTCTGAAGCGCTTAGTGCCCGTTTGAACTCGCGAGCGTTGAATAGCTGATTTCTATCTATTGTCATGGTTCGATCGCGAGATTAGCTCGCTTTGGGGCATATCAAAGGTCGTCACCGGGAAGTAGAGTCAGCACCTCACAGCCCGTGTCCGTCACCAAGATTGTATGTTCCCATTGCGCCGACAAGCTGTGGTCGCGAGTAACGACAGTCCAGTTGTCTGGCAAAAGTTTTACTTCTTTGCGCCCCGCGTTGATCATGGGCTCGACGGTGAACGTCATTCCAGGTACCAGTTCCATGCCGGTGCTAGGCTTTCCATAGTGCAATACCTGTGGTTCTTCATGGAATTGACGCCCAATGCCGTGGCCGCAATACTCTCGCACTACGGAGAAATTGTTTCTTTCGGCATGTTGCTGGATGGCGTAGCCGATGTCGCCTAAGCGGACGCCCGACCTTATTTTGTCGATGCCCTTCACCATACATTCGTGGCTTAATTTCACGAGTCTTTGCGCCTGGACCGATGGTTCACCCACAAAAAACATCTTACTTGTGTCACCGTGATAGGAATCTTTGATTATAGTGACATCGATATTGATGATGTCCCCTTTCTTTAGTTTTTTGCCACCGGGTATTCCATGACACACCTGGTGATTCACAGAAGTACAGATCGATTTCGGAAACCCCTTGTAGTTGAGTGGTGCGGGAATGGCTTGCTGTTTGTCGACGATATGGTCATGGCAGATTCGATCGAGCTCACCCGTAGTGATGCCAGGCTCAACATGCGGCCCGATCATTTTTAACACTTCGGCCGCCAGCTGTCCGGCGACACGCATTTTCTCTATTTCCTCTGGCGTTTTAATGGTAGGTGGCATCGTTGTAGGCTCGTTCTGCTTTGGTCGCTACCCAAGGCTTTGACAGTAGGCTAATTTACCCTATTTTCTTGTGTCAGACCCATAGAAAAACCGATAGGTTTGGCTCGTAAATCCTTAAAAGTATTATTGTAAATGGCCATTCATAGTGTAAAATTTCGGCTTTATAAATCACACATGGGCCGACACATGCGCCCGGGTGCCCGACCACTGCACGTGCTTGATGGTTGGGTTGACGCATGGGGCTCGTGGCGGACTAACCCGAACGGAGCTTAAAAATGACTAGTGTTACCATGCGCCAGATGCTGGAGGCCGGCGTCCACTTCGGCCATCGCACGCGGTTCTGGCACCCCAAAATGCGCCCCTATATCTTCGGCGAGCGCAACAAGATCCACATTATAAATCTCGAAAAGACCCTGCCGCTATTCAACGAGGCGATGGAGTTTTTGCAGAGGTTGACGGCCAATCGGGGCATTGTACTGTTTGCAGGCACTAAGCGACAGGCGGCCGACATCGTTCAAGAGGAAGCCGTGCGCTGCGACTGCCCGTATGTCAACCACCGGTGGCTCGGCGGCACATTGACCAACTACAAAACAGTCAAGAATTCTATCGATCGGCTGAAGAGTCTCGAGGCCATGTTTGAGGACGGCAGCGTTACGAAACTTGTAAAGAAGGAAGTGTTAGCGCTCACCCGTGAGTGTCGTAAACTAAATCAGAGTCTCGCGGGAATCAAAGATATGCCGGGATTGCCGGACGCCTTGTTCGTGGTCGACGTAGGCCAGGAAGCGATCGCAGTGGCCGAGGCCAATCACCTTAACATCCCCGTCGTCGCAGTTGTCGACACTAATTGTAAACCTGATGGTGTCGATTATCTGATCCCGGGTAATGACGATGCAATTCGGGCGATAAGGCTTTACACGTCTGCGGCGGCCGACGCCATTCTCGAAGGGCGTAAGGCGGCGCAGGAGGCTATCCTTGCCGGCGACGAAGAGTTCGTTGAGGTGGACGAGCAGGCAGGCAGCAGTGAGCCGCCGATCAAACCAGCAGCATCACCTAAATCGGCTACTGTCATTGGATTGACAATGACGGCTGACGAGGCGCCGGCAGGAATGCAGGACGTGGGGCAACGCAAGGAGCACGACTTTAGGGAAGGAGCAGGTCCGACCCCAGGCACGGGGGAGGTAGACGGCGTCGCGCCACCTGCAGGGACGCAGGAAGTCAGAGCAACGCACGACTCCGAAGATGTAGGAGGTGGAACCGCGTCTGGAACAGCGGTCGAGGAGCAGTTGCCGGAACAGCGATCGGGAATAACGCAGGGAGCAGTTACCGAGTTGCCGAGCGCTACTGCAAAATCACAGGAATCAGTGAAATCAACGCAGGCGGAGGAGGTGGCGTCGATAGACGACCACCAAACGCCGACAACCGCGAAGCCCAAAACGGCCGCAGCCAAGAAGACCGCAAGCAAAACGGCGGCCAAGAAACCAGCCAGCAAAGCCAAGGTGACCACGAGAGCGAAATCTACGGGTACCAAGGCTAAGACGGCTACAAGAACGAAACCAGCGTCGACTAAGAAATCAACTGCACAGTCGAAGCAAGATCCATCAGACGAATCTGGGGCAGAGTAGTGCCTGGGGACTGTGGCTCCCTATTTTTGTTGAGTGCGTCGAAAGTCGGTTAGACGGAGAGGTTAGATGGGAATTTCTGCTACACAGGTTAAGGAGCTTCGTGAACGTACGGGGCTAGGTATGATGGAGTGTAAGAATGCGTTGGTTGAATCCGACGGTGATATCGATGGGGCAATCGTGCTACTACGCAAGCGTGCCGGTGCGAAGGTGGAAAAGAAGGCCGGACGCACGGCAGCCGAGGGCACCATCGCTACCCACGTGAGCGATGATCAGAAGCTTGCAGCTATTGTGGAGATCAATTGTGAGACGGATTTTGTTGCCAGGGAAGAAGGGTTCGTAGGCCTTGCCACCACTGTTGCTAAGACTATTGTCGAGCATGATCCCAATGATATCGACGCGCTATTGGCTCTGCCGCTAACAGATGGGAAGGCCGACACAATAGGCCAAACTTGCGAATACCTAGTTGCTAAGTTGGGCGAGAAAATCAGTGTGCGGCGTTTCACCCGCTACAAGGCGAGTAACGGGCATCTCGATACCTATGTGCATGCGGGCTCGCGCATCGGCGTACTGGTCGAGATGAAAGGAGGCGATAACGCGCTTGCCCATGACATGGCTATGCAAGTGGCCGCGACACGACCAGAGTACATTTCGTCAGATGATGTACCCTCGGATATCGCGAACAGGGAACGGGAAATTCTTATTGAGCAAGCTAAAGACAGTGGTAAACCACCTGAGATTGTAGAGAAGATGGTCGCTGGTCGACTGAACAAGTATCTCAGTGAGCTGACGCTGTTGGGTAAACCGTTCGTGAAGGACCCAGACACAATCGTCGAAAAATTGCTCAAGTCCGCCGGTGCCCGTATCGAACGTTTCTGTCGCTACGAAGTTGGAGAGGGCATTGAGAAGAAGGTGGCGTAATTTGACGGTGGAGGTAATGGTCCAAGTTACAGGGGGATAAGCTATTGACGGGAGCGGCAAAGGCGCCTGTATTCAAGCGTGTGTTGTTAAAGCTTAGCGGCGAAGCGTTGGTGGGCGAAGGCGGCTACGGCATTAGTCCGGAAGTTCTTACTCGTGCTGCGACGGAGCTTAAAGAAGTCGTGGCGACAGGTGTACAGCTTGCCATTGTAGTTGGTGGCGGTAACATATTTCGTGGTGTTGCACCGACGGCGGCAAACATGGAGCGTGTGACCGCCGACTATATAGGCATGCTGGCAACTGTCATGAATGCAATGGCTTTGCAAGATGCCCTCGCCAGCCAAGATGTGCCGACACATCTGCAGTCGGCTATTCGCCTGGATCAAATTGCCGAGCCTTACAACCGACAGCGGGCACTTCATCACTTGGAGCAGGGCCATGTGGTTCTGTTTGCGGCAGGCACCGGCAATCCCTTCTTTACTACCGATACAGCCGCAAGTCTTCGCGGGATCGAGATAAACGCAGATATCGTACTCAAAGCGACGAAGGTTGATGGCGTGTACAGCAAGGATCCAGTCCGTCACGCGGATGCTACACGTTATAATGCACTCAGCTATGATCAGGTACTTAAGCAGAAACTAGCGGTTATGGATGCGACCGCGGTTGCGTTATGTCGTGAACAGAATCTTCCGGTGCGAGTGTTCAATATAAACAAACCAGGTAATGTGCTACGTATTGTATTGGGTGAAAGCGAAGGCACCCTAATGCAGGCTGGAGACTGATATGGCAGCTGATATAGAGAAAACAAAGAAAGATGCTGAAAGGCGGATGGCAAAATCAGTAGAGGCACTCAAGTCCGATCTGGCGAAAATTCGCACAGGGCGTGCACATGCCGGTTTACTCGATCATCTAAGGGTCGATTATTACGGTACCCCAACCGCAATAAACCAAGTTGCTAATGTCACGGTAGCTGATGCGCGGACCATCAGCGTTACGCCCTGGGACAAGAATATGGTAGCGACGGTTGAGAAAGCGATCCGCGAGTCGGACCTTGGGCTTAACCCGGCAACGTCGGGCCAGACATTACACATTCCGTTACCACCACTTACGGAAGAGCGTAGGAATGAATTGGCTAAGGTCGTCCGTGGCGAGGGTGAAAATTCGAAGATCGCTATACGCAACGTTCGCCGCGACGGTAATCACCACCTCAAGGATTTGCTGAAGAAGAAGGAGATTTCACAAGATGATGACAGGCGGGCTGAGGATGCGATGCAGCAACTCACCGATCGCTTTATCGCTGAAATAGACAAGCTTGTAGAGGCCAAAGAGCAAGATATTATGCAGATCTGAGGTTCTCCGATCGATGCCTAAGAGCGATAGCGCAAACTCAATCCGGCAACTGCGGTCCGGTTCATCGTTACCTCAGCACGTCGCCGTCATTATGGACGGTAATGGACGTTGGGCAACGCAACGGCGCCTACCACGAATAGCTGGACATTCGGAAGGTGTAAAACGGGTGCGTGAACTAGTTAGCGTTTGCGCCGAGAAAGGGATCAAATACCTGACACTGTTTGCATTTAGTAGTGAGAATTGGCGTCGACCGAAACTAGAGGTCAAGTATCTTATAGAACTATTCGTTAGCGCACTCGATGAAGAGTTGAAGAAACTGCAGGAGAACAATATTAAGTTTCGGGTGATCGGCCAGATAGATCGCTTTGGAGAGAATGCTGTTCGTAAGATCAAGAATGCTGAGGCGCTGACGCGCGGTAATGACAGACTGGCGCTAACCATAGCGGCTAATTATGGCGGACGCTGGGATATTGCGCAGGCATGCGCTGAGCTTGCTAGGCGTGCACAGGAAGGGAAGATCGAGGTGGATGCCATTACTCCAGAGTTGATTGAGGCTTCATTAAGCATGCACGATACGCCTGATCCGGATTTGTTTATACGCACCGGGGGTGAACAGCGCGTGAGTAATTTCCTTCTGTGGCAGCTCGCGTATACTGAGTTGTACTTTGTGCCGATTTTGTGGCCCGACTTTGACCGCTCCCAATTCGATCTGGCGATGGATTCCTATGTTGCACGTCAGCGGCGGTTCGGCCTTACCGGTGAACAAATCGAGGCCATCCGGCAGGCTTAAGCAGCGTGTGTTAACAGCATTAGTGCTGTTGCCGCTCATTGTCGCCGCCATGATCTATCTGCCTTCATCGTGGCTTGGTGTAGTGCTGGGAATTTTTATCTTGGTGGGCGCTTGGGAGTGGGCAGCGTTGTCTGGGCTTCAAGCATTACCACAGCGAATAGTCTATGTGGTGTTGTTAGGCGTTATGGCTGGCATGACAGCAGTAGGTATTTGGCGCTTTCCGGCGTTGGCGATAGCAATTACGGCCGTGGCCGCTGTTTGGTGGGTATGGGCGTTTTTTGGTCTAGTGCGTCGGACTGAGGGTGCAAGTGGCATGTTTCATTCTATGATCGGAAGACTTGTGGGCGGTGCATTTGTACTAATTCCAGCGTGGCTGGCAGCCGTCTATCTTCACCGCGTCGATCCCATTAGCCCGGCTATATTGTTGTTTTTTTTCGCGCTTGTGTGGATCGCCGACACCAGCGCGTATTTTGTGGGTAAGACATGGGGTAAAACACACCTTGCTCCTCGAGTGAGCCCGGGTAAGACGGTGGAAGGCCTGTGCGGCGCGCTCGTGGCGGTTATCTTGTTGGCCTATTTCTGTGGCGCCATGATTTGGGAGTTGCAAGCGCTGAATCTGTTCGCCTGGGTCGTGGTGGCTGTTTGTGCGTCGCTCTTTTCTGTACTGGGTGATTTGGTGGAAAGCAAGCTAAAGCGATTGGCGGGGGCGAAGGACAGCGGACACTGGTTGCCTGGTCATGGTGGAGTGCTTGACCGTATTGATGCAATAACCGCAGCGGCGCCGGTGTTCGCGTTGGGCTGGGCGCTTCTTCAGGGTATGAAGGCATGAACACACTGAAAGGGGTGACCGTACTCGGTTCTACGGGATCGATTGGCGTGAGCACGCTTGATGTGATAGCGCGTCATCCCGAGCGTTTCAAGGTCGCCGCCTTAACTGCGAATACGCAGGCGGACCGACTATTCGAACAATGTCAGCGAATGCACCCGGTTCATGCGGTGATGCTAGACGAGTCTGCCGGTATGAAACTTAGGGAGATGGTCAGCGTAGCGGGGTTAGAAACGGAAGTGACCTCTGGCGCGGCCGCACTGGAGGACGTGGTTACGAACTCTGCAACGGATATTGTAATGGCGGCCATCGTCGGCGCCGCCGGATTGCTCCCAACCCTGGCCGCGGTGCGGGCGGGAAAACGCGTGTTGCTCGCTAACAAAGAACCACTCGTAGTGGCCGGAAATTTGTTTATACGTGAAGCACGCCGTTCTGGCGCAGAGCTTTTGCCGATCGATAGTGAGCATAACGCCATCTTTCAATGTATGCCGGCGGGATATATGCCGGGGAAAAATCATGCCGCGGTTCGACGAATCCTGCTGACGTGTTCCGGTGGACCGTTTAGGACGGCCCGGCCACAAGATCTAGTAGCGGTTACGCCAGAACAGGCCTGCGCCCATCCTAACTGGGTAATGGGTCGAAAGATTTCGGTGGACTCGGCCACGCTAATGAACAAGGGCTTGGAGTTGATCGAGGCTTGCAGGCTATTCGATTGTACGCCTGATCATGTTCAAATCTTGATACACCCACAAAGTGTTGTACATTCGATGGTGGAATACAAAGATGGATCCGTGCTGGCACAGCTCGGTAACCCAGATATGCGCACCCCTATTGCGCATGCCTTAGCATGGCCGGAACGCATCGAGTCGGGCGTCGAAAGCCTCGATCTATTCGAGGTGGCTCAACTCGATTTCGAACCGCCCGATCTGGGAAGATTCCCTTGCCTTGCCTTGGCTCGCGATGCCGCCCTGGCAGGCGGCACAGCGCCAGCTATACTGAACGCCGCTAATGAAGTCGCCGTGGACGCATTTCTTGATCATAGAATCCGCTTTACAGATATATCTTGTGTGATCGAGCATACGTTATCTAATGTCGGCCTGAACGATGACAATGACTTAGAGGCAGTGCTAGCTGATGACGCGGCGGCACGCACCTCTGCCAGTAGTTTTGTTGCAGGTTCGAACTACAAAGCCGCCAGGGAGTTCTAGTGATCGATATCCTTTTTACAATATTAGCCTTTGTCGTGGCCTTGGGAGTCTTGATCGTCGTGCACGAGTTTGGCCATTACTGGGTCGCTAAGCAGCTAGGCGTCAAGGTGCTGCGTTTTTCGGTTGGATTTGGCAAACCATTGTGGTCGCGCCGTTTTGGTGCCGATAGAACTGAGCTGGTAGTTGCCGCCCTGCCACTAGGCGGCTATGTAAAAATGCTAGATGAAACTGAAGGTGAGGTTCCGGAGAGTGAAGCACACCGGGCTTTTAATCGACAGTCCATTCCCAAGCGCATAGCGGTGGTTGTTGCCGGACCACTTTTCAATTTCCTATTTGCTGTGTTTGCTTATTGGGCTTTGTACATGATTGGTATAGACGGGATCAAACCAGTTGTCGGAAAGGTTGTAGAAGGATCGATCGCTGAGAAAGCCGGTTTTCGTGTTGGTGACGAGCTGTTGCAGTTGGACGATAAGGATGTCATTAGCTGGAATCATCGGCGTTTGTATATTTTTGAGCGCGCTCTTGATGGCTCGAAGATACGAGCCGTAGTGAGAGATACAGATGGAGTGCTGCAGACACGGACATTAGACTTATCGGAATTGCCCCTGAGCAAAGTGAACGCGGCATTGTTGGGGAGCGGATTAGGACTCTACGGTTATGTTCCAGAAGTTTTGCCGGTCATCGGCGATTTGAAAGAGGGCCCGGCGCGGAAGGCGGGAATGAGAGTTGGCGATCGAATTATAAGGATCGGTGAACAGCCCATTGAAACCTGGGAAGATGTAGTCGAAGGTGTTAGTCCAAGGGCCGGTGAGTTGATTCAGATTACTATCGACCGTGCCGGTGAGCGATTGACTTTTGAGTTGACACCTGAGCCGGTGCAACGAGACGGCAAGACCGTAGGTTTAATCAAGATTGCGCCAAGCTACGGCCCAATTCCCCCTGAGTTGAGTGTGCAGGTGCGCTACGGGCCACTCGAAGCACTTGTTGAAGGTGCGGCCAGCAGCTGGTCGATGTCTGTGTTGACTTTAAATATGCTGTTTAAGATGTTGAAGCTCGAAGTATCGACTAAGAATATTAGTGGTCCCATTACCATTGCTCAATATGCGGGCCAGACGGCTAAGATCGGTCTCGATCGATTTCTTATGTTTTTGGCCGTCGTAAGCATAAGCTTGGGGGTGCTCAACCTATTGCCGATTCCTATACTCGACGGCGGCCACCTGATGTATTACTGCATTGAGGCAATAAAGGGAAGTCCTGTCTCTGAGCGAACAATGATCTGGGGTCAGCAGTTCGGCATACTAGTGCTGATCGGCTTGATGGTCCTAGCCTTCTATAACGATTTTACGAGAATCTTTCAGTAGTCCTTCTCCGTATTCTTCCACTAGGAGACTGATGCAAAGACTACTTGCAGCGCTGCTCTTATGCGCGTTCTCTACTTTGACTATGGCCGCCATGGAGGCGTTCACTGTCACTGATATCCGCGTCGAAGGTGCGCAGCGTATCTCGGCTGGCACTGTGTTCAATTATCTCCGATTAAAGTCGGTGACACGTTGACGGAAAAGGGCGCTCAACAGGCGATCCGTGCGCTCTTCCAGACCGGGTTTTTCGCGGATATACGTCTTGAGCGAGATGGAGATGTGCTAATCGTGATCGTGAGCGAACGACCGGCTATTGCCAGCATTGAAATATCTGGCACGCGAGATGTTTCTGAAAGTGAGCTCAAGCAGAGTTTGCGGGAACAAGGATTTGTCGAGGGGCGGGTGTTCAACCGCGCGCTGTTGGAAAAGATCGAGCAGGAACTCAAGCGAACGTATTTCAGTCGCGGGCGGTACTCTATAAAGGTAAAGGCCTCGGTAACGCCTCTGGAGCGCAATCGGGTTGCAGTTCAGATCGATGTTTCAGAGGGCCGGACGGCGCGCATCAAGCAAATAAACTTGGTTGGTAACCACCAATTTTCTGAGAAAGAACTTTTAAAACTCCTGGAATTACGCGAAAAGCCAGGTCTGTTTCGGAAGAAGGACAAATACTCACGACAACAATTAGTCGGCGATCTAGAAAGGTTGCGAAACTTTTACCAGGATCGAGGTTTTCTAGAATTTGACATCGAGTCTACACAAGTGTCCATCACGCCGAATAAAGAAGAGATCTATATCACCATAAATATTGTCGAGGGTAAAAAGTATACGATTTCGGATATACGTTTTGCGGGTAAGTTCGTAATACCGAAAGAGGAGCTTAATGCATTATTGCTCGTTAAAGCAGGCGATACATTCTCACGTAGGCAGATTACGGAGACGACGAAAAGTATCAACGATGCGCTGGGCGATCAAGGATACGCATTCGCTAACGTTAATGCCGTTCCTGATGTTGATGATCAAAACGCTACTGTTGCGTTTACATTCTTTATTGATCCTGGCAAGCGGGTGTATGTGAGGAGAATTCGATTTGAAGGAAACTTAACCACGCAGGACGGCGTCTTACGGCGGGAGATGCGTCAATTCGAAGGTGCGTGGTATTCGGCGAGCAAGATACGTCGATCGCGTGAGCGCTTGCAACGACTGGGGTTTTTCAGTTCCGTCACGGTGGAAACACCTACTGTTGCAGGTACACCGGATCAAGTGGATGTCATAGTCCAAGTTAAGGAGCGGTTGACGGGTAATCTTATTTTCGGAGTTGGTTTCTCTGACAGCGAAGGCGTGTTGATCAATGCAAGTGTTTCGGAAACCAATCTGTTTGGAACCGGACGAGAGCTGTCGCTCCAACTCAACAACAGTGATTCGATTAATTCCTTGTCACTTCGTTATGTGAATCCCTACTTTAGAAAAGGAGGCCTAAGTCGTGGGTTTCGAGTTTTCGTTCGTGACATCGACACCACAGACTTGGATATCGGCGAATATGAGACCGATAGTCGCGGTGGCGGCATGTTCTTTGGGATCCCGATAAGTGAAACGCGAAAGCTCAATCTTGGCCTCGATCTTGAGCGAACCGAAATTGGGACTACGGTAGACAGCGCCCAGGTCGCCCAGGATTTTGTGGCTGCAAACGGCCCAGAAAACGATATCCTCAAGATGACCGTTGGCTGGTCGCAAGACTCGCTTGATAGATTTCTCTTCCCTCGTAAGGGTGCTATACAACGCTTCTCGGGGGAGATTTCGGTGTCTGGCAGCGACCTCGAATACTACAAGCTCACTTATGAGGCGGCCCGTTACTGGCCGGTGAGCCGCCGCACGAGTTTCCGCGCCAAAGGTGAATTGGGGCGGGGTGATGGCTATGGCGATACCGAGCAACTGCCGTTTTACAAGAATTTCTTTGCGGGTGGGACCAATACTGTGCGTGGTTATGAGTCACGGTCGCTGGGGCCCAAGGACACTAGGGCCCCGTTTGACCCGATCGGGGGCGATAAACGCGTGCTGGGGAACTTGGAGTACATTTTTCCCCTTCCCGGCGAAGAGCAGGAGAGTATGCGTGTAAGCCTGTTTGTGGACGCAGGCCAGGTATATGGCCCAGATGAAGACGTTGATCTGGACCTGTTGCGTTATTCTACCGGATTGGCGTTTAATTGGTTAAGCCCGGTGGGACCTCTGGCGCTGAGTATTGCGGCACCCATAAATGATGAGCCAGATGACGAGCTCGAGAGGTTTCAGTTCAGCCTAGGCGTGCCATTCAGATAAGCATACAGGAGTAAGTTTTGGAGACGAGAGCTTTTTGCTACAAGTTGTTCGGGGTCTTACTGGTATTCGCCGTTCTTTCGTCAGCGAATGTGGTGTTGGCCCAGGCCATAAAGATTGGCTATGTAAACGCTGTTAAAGTTATCGAGAAGGCACCGCAGGGTGAGGCCGCGTTGAAAAAACTCGAGTCCGAGTTTGGTCCACGAGATAAGCGGCTTGTGTCGATGCAGAAGGACATAAAGGAGTTGGAAGACGATCTCGAGAAGAACGCATTGATCATGAAGGACGTTGACCGGAGTAGGAAAGAACGGGAAATCCTAACCATGAAACGAAACCTTAGGCGCACAACCCAGGAATTCAGGGAAGATTACAATCTGCGTCGAAATGAAGAATTGGCGGTGCTGCAAAAGATTGTCAAGCAGGCAATAGTAGAGATCGCTAAGCAGGAAAAGTACGATCTAATCGTCCATGAGGGAACTATATATGCGAGTAGTACGATCGATATCACTGACAAAGTTCTGGAAAAACTCAACAAGAAGTCAGAGTAAAGATGGTATTTAAACTTGCTGATCTGGCGCGTCTCTTTAATGGCCAGATCCGGGGCGATCCCGATGTAGAGATACATGGTGTCGCGACTCTCGATAACGCCGGTCCGCATGACATTACTTATGTCACGAACCAGAAATACTATCCGGCACTGTCCAAGACATTAGCAGGCGCTGTAATTCTGACAGCGAATAATGCCGACAAATGCACTGGCAACGCTTTCATCACAGAAACCCCTCGCCTTTGCTTCGCTCAAGTTGCTACCCTGTTTAGTCCCCCCATCCCTTTCGAGCCTGGCGTGCACGCAACAGCTTGCATCGCCGACGATGCAACTATCGCAGCTAGCGCATGGGTTGGTCCACAGGCCGTGGTAGAGGCTGGTGCTTTCATTGGGAACGATGCTTTTGTTGGGCCCGGATGTTTCGTCGGCGCTCGATCTGTAATAGGTGTGAATACGCGATTGGTCGCCCGCGTTGTCGTGAATTACGATTGTGCTATTGGCGGGAACTGCTTGGTACATCCAGGGGTCGTAATTGGCGGCGATGGATTTGGTTTTGCTAATAGTGGTTCGGCGTGGTTAAAGGTTCCCCAGCTTGGTGGGGTGCGAATTGGCAACGATGTCGAAATCGGGGCGAACACGGCTATTGATCGGGGTACCATGGGCGATACAGTTATCGGTGACGGCGTAAAATTGGATAATCTAATTCAGATTGCACACAATGTTCATATTGGTGACCATACGGTGGTTGCAGCCTGTGTTGGTATAGCTGGAAGTACGCGCGTGGGTCGACGATGCGCCATTGGTGGCCAAGTTGCCTTCTCCGACCATTTAGAGATTGCAGACGATGTGTACATAGCGTTAGGTTCGCGCGTTACAAATTCTATTAGCGAGCCTGGTAATTACTCGTCGAGTCTCAAAGTCGAGCCGGCGGAAAAATGGAAGCGCAACTTGATCAGACTGTCACAACTTGATGAGACGGCTAAGCGCCTTAAGGCGCTGGAGAGGGAGATAGAGCGCCTTTCTGGAGCGAGGAAAACTTGAACAACCTCAACATTAGTCAAATACTGGAACATATCCCGCATCGATACCCGTTTTTGCTGATCGATCGCGTTATCGAGTACAGAAAGGATACATCGCTTACTGCGCTAAAAAATGTCACTATCAATGAACCGTTTTTTCAAGGTCACTTCCCGCATCTCCCCGTCATGCCAGGCGTGTTAGTAATCGAGGCCATGGCGCAGTCGACCGGTATTCTTGCCTTTAGGAGCCTAGGTCTAGCACCGGGTACGAGTGGCGCCATATATCTAGTTGGCATTGACAAGGCCCGTTTCCGTCGGCCGGTCGTGCCCGGGGATCAATTGAAGCTAAGCGTGTCCGTAACGCGAAGGATGAAGGGGATCTGGAAATTTGATGCAACCGCTCATGTAGAGGGAGAGCTTTGCGTGGGGGCAGAACTCATGAGCACGTATAGGGCAGAGTCTGAGTGATTCACCCGCAGGCTATTGTCGATTCTGGCGCGAAGTTAGGGAAAAATGTTGAAGTCGGCCCGTTTACGATCATCGGCGATGGGGTCGAGGTTGGCGATGACACGTGGATAGGTCCGCATGTTGTTATAAGTGGGCCAACCCGAATCGGTCGAAATAACAAAATCTATCAATTCTGTTCTATTGGCGAAGCGCCACAACATATTAACTACCGCGGTGAACCGACCGAGCTTGTGATTGGTGATCGGAATACTGTGCGGGAATACTGCACGCTTAATCGCGGCACAGTGGACGGGGCGGGTATAACTCGAGTTGGCGACGATAATTTTCTTATGGCCTACGTACATGTGGCCCATGATTGTTTGGTTGCAAATAACACGATACTGGTGAATTGCGCTAGCCTAGCTGGACATGTGGATGTTGGTGATTGCGCCGTCCTTGGTGGCTTTACCGTTATACATCAATTTTGTCGTGTGGGTGCGCACTCTATTACTGCGTTAGGTACCATCGCGTTCAAGGACATTCCCCCCTACGTGCTGGCCGCGGGCAATGGTGCTCAACCGTATGGCATCAATATTCGCGGCTTGAAGCGGCGTCAATTTTCGCAGGCCTCGATTGAGGCCTTGCGAAGCGCATATAAGACTATCTATAAATCGGGTCTTAAGATAAGCGAAGCCATTAGTGAACTGGAAGACAAGGCGGTTCACCAAACCGAAGTTAAAGAGCTCGTTTGCTTCATCAAAACATCAGAGCGCGGCATCATTCGATAGCGTGTCAACTCCAGGGTTACCAGTGAGAATTGGCATCGTAGCAGGCGAAGTCTCTGGCGATGTGCTTGGAGCTGGCTTGATTAAGGCTCTCAAAGAACGCATTCCCGAAGTACGCTTCGAAGGTATATGCGGAGAAAAGATGGAGGCAGAGGGATGCAAAGGAATGTTTCCGATGGAATGGCTATCCATAATCGGGCTAATAGAGGCAGTTGGAAAGTACCCACAGATCTATTGGATGCGCAAAGACCTTATCAAGCACTTTCTAAGCGATCCACCCGACCTTTTTATCGGAATTGACGTGCCGGATTTCAACCTTGGCTTGGAACAACGACTGCGGGCGGCCGGTATAGCTACGGTTCATTACGTTAGCCCGACCGTATGGGCGTGGCGCAGTTACCGGATTCACAAGATAAAAAAGGCCGTAGATCATATGCTTACGTTATTCCCATTCGAAGCGCGTTACTACCAAGAGCATAAGGTGCCAGTCACGTTCGTTGGCCACCCACTCGCAGACCTGATCGAAGATACGGTTGACCAGGGTAGCTACCGCAAGGCGCTCGAGCTGCCAGCGGACAAAACGATCGTTGCGCTGTTGCCCGGCAGCCGCATTAACGAGCTTAATAGACACGCCGATCTGTTCGTCGAGACTGCTTGCTGGTTGTATCGACGAAATCCATCGCTCCATTTCGTGGTGCCCTTGGTTAGTGCAGAGACGCGTGCGATTTTTGAGGCGGCGCTTGAACGAAATCCAACCGCCGACTTCCCGATCATGCAGTTGGACGGTAGGTCGCGCGAGGCCATGGCGGCGTCGGATGTCGTTCTCCTGGCGTCAGGTACGGCCACCCTGGAAGCCGCCTTATTGAGCCGACTGATGGTCGTAACCTACAAAGTTTCTGTTCTTACTTATTTCCTAATACGGCTGTTTGCGCATGTTAAGCTTTATTCACTTCCAAATAACTTGGCTGGTTGTCAGCTTGTACCAGAGCTCATCCAAGGGAACGCTGTTCCGGAGAAGTTGGGACGTGCAGTGGAACGTCTGTTGGAACACCCTGAAAAATCTAAGTCCATTATTGACATGCTCAAAGGAATGCACAAACAGTTACGTAGAAACGCCAATGAGCGAGCCGCCGATGCCGTTATGCAGGTACTCAGTGAACAGGGAACTGGAGCTTGAAAACAGTTGGGGACACTTCGGGAATCGTGCATAGTTCGCTGGTAGCAGGTGTGGATGAGGCTGGACGCGGTCCTCTGGCCGGTCCAGTGGTAGCGGCGGCTGTTATTCTCGATGCAAGAAAACCAATTTCTGGCCTGGCAGATTCGAAGACGTTGACGCCTGAGCGGCGGGAGATTCTTGCCGCAACTATCAAGCAGCGCGCATTAGGTTGGGGGTTGGGGCGGGTAGAAGTCGAAGACATCGATAAGATAAATATCCTACAGGCGAGCTTACTAGCCATGCAGCGCGCAGTAGAAGCGATGAGTGTCGTTGCTGACTTAGTACTCGTAGACGGCAATCATGCACCACCAATGGCATATAATGTACTAACCGTCAGAAAAGGAGATGCTAGGGTCGCGGCTATCGCCGCTGCGTCCATATTAGCCAAGGTAGCACGCGATGCCGAGATGCGAACGTTGGATCGCTATTTTCCTGGCTACGGTTTTTCGCGTCACAAAGGGTATCCGACCCCCTTGCATTTGCTGGCACTAAAAGTTTTTGGGATAAGTCCAGTGCACCGAAAAAGTTTCGCACCGGTACGGCAATTGCTTACCCGCTCCCCCTACCCCCTCCCACAAGGGGAGGGGACTTAAGGTACTGAACTACAATTACGCGTATCAACCGCGACGTTTCTCATTCACAATCTATTAGAACCACACCGATTCCTTCCCCACTTGTTGGCAGAGGTTAGGAGGAGGTAGAGGAAGTCAGAGGAAGGAACGGCAATCGCGTGCGGAACCTGAGTGTGCGCCGGCCGCCGCCCTGGTCTCTTCCGAACAGATTCAGTAAAGACTGGAGTTCTTGACCACGTGCTCTTGGTCGGGCGATGCCATTGAACTGCAGGTTTCCGGTTTCAAGAAGTTGCCAGCGCCCCGTGCCAGCCAGCTGAAGATCACCGCGCAAGGTGGTCAATTTCAATGCGGCTTCAGCACCGGTGCCGCTGATATCGATTCGGTAGTCACCCAACGGCTGCACACTCGACAGACCACTGCTCGCCCCCTCCCAGGTGATTACTGCATTGCCGTGTAAACCGTTCGTATCCAAGGTTAAATCGTCAGCGCTGAATCGTAGACGCCCTTTGGGGGCAAGTAGGCGCGCCGGTGCATAGAATGCACTGGCCATATTCGCGTCGGCGCTTATGTGCGAACGCTGGAGCACTATTCGTCTTGGCGTTACACCCACCGCGGCTGCCAAATCACTTTGCGAGCTAGTTGCTTTCAGAGAAACCTGCAGACGTCCCAGTGGTAACCAGAGTGGGTTCACTCGCCATTCAGTTTGACCGAGATCCTGTGGCGTGGATTGAGGATAGAAGACGACAAGCCTACCGTGGCCAACCCACAGGCTGCCGCGTTCCTCATTAAGATCAACTGCGCCGTGGGTAATACGCGCGAGCCCCCAGGATAACCAAGTGGCGGGTACGCTGACGACCAGAAATATAAGGTACGCGGCTACGCCTAAGAATAGATATCCGAACCATGATTTCTTCATAACCCTGGACCACGCATTAATAAGCGAGCATTTACTAACCCTGGGTCCGACTGCGCCTTAATTGTTGCGGTTTCAGGCCGGATGCCATTTTGGGTTTGAAGCTCTTTGAGCCATCGAAGCAGAGCGTTGAAATCGACGCTGTCCAGAGATAGACGTACCGAGTTCTTCTCATCTGGTTCCATGCGTGTGATATGTTCTCTTAATCCACGGTTTTGAGCGGACTGCTCTAGTTTCGTCAATAGATTCCCCGATGCGATTGTAGTGGGCACACTGCCACGTAGTTGTGTAACCTGTTTCGCCTGCACCCGCATAAGTGCGAGCTGCGTGCGCTGTTTCGGAACATTAATACGTAGGTTCGAAAGGTCACGCTGCACTGGCGCCCAGACGATGCTATAAGCTAACAGCGCTAATAGGATCACCGCGCCAGCGCCTACTACCAGGCGCTCTCGCGATTGTAAGGAATTCCAAGCATTACGTAGTCTATCGAATAGTGGAATATTCATTCTTAGTTGCTTGTCCGTTGGATGCGCAGCCGTCCTTCAACGCCCGAGGCGCGACTATTTGCGGCAAGTACTTCCACACTAAAACCACGTGTGACCCCTAAGTCATTCTTTATCACCTCTAATGCTTGGAAATCGGGCAAATTGAGGTCAATGGTTAATCCTGTATCGCCGTATTTTAGCGAACGCAACTTCACCGATGAGTTTGACCGTAATGTGGGGACTATACCAGCAAGCAGCGGCAAAAAATCGTTAGCACTCGTTTTTCCACTTTGACCCTGCAATGCATCTAGGTTGCGTTGCATTTGTGCCGCAGGATCGAGTACTACTTTTTCTTTGGGGAAGGTCTTCTGAAATAGACTGGTCATTGCTTGTTGTTGCGACCGATAGGCGCTCTTGAGTTGCCACCACTCCGACAGATTAAAACCTAGCGTCGCCAGAAACCAGATACCTAAGATTACTATCGCTGGCCGTAGCGGTTTGAAGGTATTGTGCAGCTGGCCTGTTGGCGCAAAGTCACCCTGTAGTAGGTTCAGCGGCGTCTGGGAATTGCTGTCGTGCGTCTGAAAAGCATCGTTCGCGATTACCAGGCCCACGCCGAGGTTCGAACCCCAGGTTTGGGCGTCGAAGCCGGCGGCAGGATTGAAAATGGATAACTGCGATGGCAGCTTGCCTTGCTGGCGCGCCTCCTCCAGGGCGGCAACCAGCGTTGTTGGCGGTGTGTCTGAAAGCGGGCACACAAATCCGCTGAACGGACCCGTGCGTACCCACAACTCGGTGTCGGCAAATAACACTGACCAGCTGTCGGGTTCTAACGGGAGGGCGAGATTAGCCGGGCATACACGAGTCGGACGCAAGCCTGCCTTTGCTAAAACGTCAAGCCAGGTGTTCAGCCGTTTACGCGCAGTGACCGCAACCGCGAGGGTGCCATCGTCCTGTCGATAGTAGGCAAAATGCAATTGTTGGGGATCGCCTAGAAGTTGATCTTCCAATGCAAAGGGCAACGCCTGCATGATTTTGTTACGACTGCGCGTGGGTAATGTTGCTTGGGTTAGCAGTGTGTCAGCCGGTGGTGTCCAGACAACTACATGCGCTGATCTTAAGTAAGGAGGAATTTCATCAAGATCAGCCGCTTGTCCTTGCGATAAGTCTGCGCCGCTTCGCACATACCAATCGATCTGCGTGCCACTTTCAGGCCATCCGCGCGGGAGGATCAAATCGAGCGTGGTTCCCGGCAGGCCGTGGGGGCGACGCATTGCGCTCAGCGACCGGCTGGGCACTAACCCATTCAATTTCTCACTCAGCGCCATCGCCTTCCTTGCTTTCTTGTGTCACTAGCAATTGTCGTTGTTGCCATAAGACTTTCACCGGCGTCCCCGATGGACGATGTAGTAGCGCCACCGTCTGTCGCTGCAGACGCCCAAACAGCGTATCAATTGTGACTTCGAAATAGCTACTCTTGATATCATACGGCACCTTCGGTAACGCTACATCGGAAGGCAGACGCTCTTTTAGTTGACCCACATCGCTGAACGGGTTCTCGTCGCGTTGCGATACTAAATCATCCGCCTCAGACAACGACAGATCGGGAAACAAGGCGCTGAGAACAGCCGACGGCGCAGTATTGATATTGATGCTCGTCGCCTCAGGTAGAGCTGTAATCAAGGGCCGGAGTTTTTCAACCGTGTCACGATCGAAACCCTTTACCAACCGCAATTCGCCGATACTCTGGAGAAGTTGGTTGGCAGCACGATAGGGTGGCTCCACATTCAAGTAATCGATATCTTCTGCGCCGCTGGGTTGTGTATTAGCGTCTGTATCCAACCAATCAACCACTGAATCGGCGAGTTCGGCTGCAAGTTCTTGCGAGACTAGCAGGCGCTGGAAGACGGCTACGTCATCGTTGCTGATCTGACCCCTGCGCACAAGGTTGTTGAGATTATACTGTCCCTGAGCGTCGACGATACGACCGGTAACAAGCCCACTTTCGGCCGGCAGGGGTGGTATGTCTTGCGCCCAGGCCTCGGTGAGGTCATCGGTAGCATTGTCCTTCGCATCCTCGGTAAGAATAATTGCGGCCCATTCAAGTGCGCCGCTACGCACCGTTTCGGCTTGGGCGCGATCGGACAGATTCTGTGCCTGTCGTAGCCAGACTTGTTGGCCAAGACTGAGGAATGCGGCTGACGTGGCAACAATGGCAACAACCAATAACGCCGTGACTATCGCCAAGCCTCGCTGTCGTTCAGCTGGCGGGCGAGGAACACACATAGAAAACGACAGTCTAGCCATTGACGAAAAACACGCGCTTGAATTCGTTACCATTGGTTAGCGTCAGTGTGACCTCTACGCCACGTGGCAGTTCCTCCGACAATTCTTCTACTGGCCATACATCGATCCAGTTACCACCCAAACTATAGAAACGCACCTCGAAGGTTTCCACGTCCCTGAGAAGCGGTGACTCAAACGGTTCTGTTTGCGGTGCACGGTCGAGGACTGGCCAGGTAAGGCGTAGGAGTACGTTATCCTCTAAGCGATAGCCTACACGTTGGAGGTCGCTGCGTATGCCCTCGCCGAACACCAATACCCCACCGCGTGTCAACTCTAGGGTAGGATCAGCAAGTGCCCGCGTATCAGTCGATTGGCCGCGTAGCGATGGCAGAGTTGTTCCGTCTATATCCCGCACGGGTCGGGCCCGCGCTTGCGCCATATCCTCTTCCATGCGCAAGAACGTTAGTGAAAGTGCACGCCAATACTCCCGTTTCTCTTCGATCTGGTCGCGCTGATCCAGTACTCGATTCAGTGCGCCGTAGGCCATCATCGAAAACAGCGCGAATACGCCTACGGCCACGATGAGTTCCAATAACGTCAGACCGCGCTGGGATTTTTTGGGTTTCATACTCATGGTTTCGCCTGTGGGTCTCGGAGGAAGCCGACGAGCTTGGCTAACAGGTCAGGTCCGTTTTCGTCGTGAATTTCGATCTCAACGCGCCGCAACTGTGCAACCGGCGTGCTGATGACCTTTTCTTGCCAGCGCCAACTGCGACCCGCCATCTCACTCGTGCCGGAGGTGGTCTTGAGAGGCGGCCAATCGCGCTCGATGCGATGCATGGTCAGGCGGTCTTGCGCCACCCACAGGGCGATGCTCCGATCACGCAGGGCAGCGGTGGTATCGATCGCCTGACTCACGGCTCGGGTAATGGCGGCCAGAGGTATGGCCAGTATTGCCAACGCGACTAATATCTCGACGAGTAAGAATCCCAATTGCTTTTTACGATGTCGCACGGCGTTCCACTGACTGTGTCGATCTAATACCGTCCCCCATTGACCCGGTAACGCGCCAGGTTGCGGTGCCCTTATTAAAGGTGATCACGAAGTCAGGTACATCACCGCTAGGTTGCAGAACAATGCCGATTTCCTCGTCCTGTTCCTTTACGGTGCCATCGATCTCTACCTCGCTAATGTTCATACCGATCGGGAGTGCACGAGGACGCAGCACGTCGTCCTTTTTGGCGAATGGCTCTAGTGTGCCGTTTTTGGTGAGTTGCAGGAAATGATAGCCACGTTTCTCTACTGCAAGGGCGAACAATTGTCCTTGAAGGATCGCTTCCTCCTGCGCCGTGTTCAACAGTAAGGCAAGTCTTTCCGCTTCCTCACGCACCTCACCCGCGTCGTCGCCCCCGAGGTTTAGTGCCACCATGCCAGCTATGACTACCAGGAGTAGCATGACGACAATTAGTTCGATTAGCGTGAACCCTTGGGCGCAGCGTATCGATATTGGCGGTCCCCGCAGAACTGGTTCGCATAAGATGCGCGACCTAAAAGGCGTTAGCTGCGAAATCACACTACTCGTAATCGAGGTTCCAGGAGCCGATATCGGCGTTAGTACCTTCGCCACCCGGGGCATTATCGGCGCCGAAGCTGAATACATCGATTTCTCCATGGATACCGGGGTTCAGATATTGGTATTGGGCTTGCCAGGGATCTACCGGCAGGCGCTCCAAATAGCCACCTGACTTCCAGTTGCGTGGAGCGTTCCCGGTTTCCGGTTTTTGTACGAGGGCCAGCAACCCCTGATCGGTGCTCGGGTACGTGCCGCTGTCCAGGCGATAAAGCTTAAGTGCACTGATGATGGCGCGGACGTCATTCTTGGCGGCGATAATCCGGGCTTGGTCCGGGCGTTCCATAATTCGCGGGACCACTAACGCCGCGAGGACACCTAGTATGACGACCACCACGAGGATTTCGATCAGCGTGAACCCACACTGGCGGCATCGTTTGCGCAACGCTTTAATAGAGGACATAGCCATTCTCATCTGATTAATTGATTCATTTCAAATATGGGGAGCAACATGGCGAGCACGATGAAGCCGACAACGGCGCCGACGACCAAAATCATGACCGGTTCTAACAACGCAGTTAGTGCTCTGACCCAGTTCTCAAGCTCGCGCGCCTGGGTTTCGGCGGCACGGGCAAGCATGATATCTAGGTTGCCGCTTGCCTCGCCACTAGCGATGAGATGAATGACAAGCGGTGGAAAGAGTTTTGCTTTGCCCAAAGCACGAGCTAGTCCCGCGCCCTCACGAACCTGTCGTAGTGCATCATCAACTGCCGCTCGCATGGGCAAATTAGCTACAACCAGAACGGCTGATTGCATGGCCTGTAACAGCGGGATACCGCTTGACGTCAGAATACCCAATGTGCTCGCGAAACGGGCCGCGTTTACACCACGGACTAGCCGACCGACGAGCGGCAACTTCAATAACAAGCCATGCCAATATCGGTGCATACGTTTGTTGCGTAACATCACACGTACGCCCACAAAAATAACCGCGATTCCAACCAGCCACCATACCCCACCCGCGCGCACGAAATCGCTGGTCATTATAAGCACGCGCGTAACCAATGGTAATGTTTGGCCCGTGTTTTCGAATACGCGCGTTACTTGTGGCACCACGTTGATCAGCAGAAACGTCACGATCACGATCGCCACCAAGGTGACGAGGGCGGGGTAGATGAATGCCAGTACGACCTTTTGGCGCAAGGCTTGACGATCTTCAGTGTAATCGGCGAGTCGCTCTAGGACCTGAGCCAACTGCCCGCTCTGTTCACCGGCTTCGACCATATGCTGGTAGATATCGGGAAATGCCTGGGGGAACGCCTCAATCCCGCGGGCTAACGATTGGCCTTCCAAGACACGCCCACGTACACCTGCGAGTACCGTACGAGCGCGCGTAGATTCAGTCTGTTCGATTAGGGCGGTGAGACATTCTTCGATTGTCATACCAGCTCGCACCAAAGTGGCAAATTGGCGAGTGAGTAGCGCCAAGTCGGCGCCCGAGATACCACGCCGCCATGGACGTCTTCCAGGCGCTTTGACCGCAGTCTCGGCCGCGATGACATCGACCTGCAGTGGCGTCAAGCCTTTATCACGCAGCGCCGAACGTACCTGGCGTTCGGCGTCGCCTTCGATGACTCCCTTAATGGTACGCCCACGTAGATCTAATGCCTGATACTCGAACGCTGCCATCGTCTATTCGCGTGCTACGCGCAAAACCTCTTCTAAACTGGTTACGCCGGCGCGCACCCAGCGCAGCCCATCCTCGCGGATGCCTTGCATCCCAAGCTTTTCGGCTTGCGCTCGCAATCGGCCTTCGCCGGCGCCGTCGTGGATTAAGCCGCGTAATTTGTTGTCCATGGTCAAGAGCTCGAAGATACCGGTTCGTCTTTGGTATCCCGTTTGTACGCAGGCAGTGCAACCACCGGGGCCGAAAATCTGTTGTTCACGTTGGCTGTCGTCCTCGCCAACGAGTCTGGCCTCAGCCGTGTTGGCGACGCGCGCCACACGACATTCCGGACAAAGTTTTCGTACTAGGCGTTGGGCCAACACTCCCAGCAGACTGGATGCCACCAAGAACGGTTCAACGCCCATATCGACGAGCCGTGTTACCGCCCCGACCGAGTCATTGGTGTGTAAGGTTGCGAGTACGAGATGGCCAGTTAGACTTGCTTGCACCGCAATCTGTGCGGTTTCGAGATCACGAATCTCCCCGATCATGATGATGTCCGGGTCTTGTCGCAGGATTGCTCGTAGTGCACGCGCGAAACTCAAATCGATCTTACTACTTACCTGAGTTTGACCAATCCCGTCGAGGTCATACTCGATCGGGTCCTCGACGGTCATGATGTTGTGGTGATCTGTATCGAGCCGAGACAGCGCCGCATAAAGCGTCGTGGTTTTACCGGAACCGGTTGGTCCGGTTACCAAGAGGATGCCATGTGGTTGATGGATGAGATGGTCGAGCGTCCGCAATAGCTCATCCGACATCCCGAGGCTCGTCAAATCCAGACGTCCTGCCTGCTTGTCCAGAAGGCGCATGACAACGCGCTCGCCGTGGGCAGTGGGCAAGGTCGATACGCGTACATCTACTGGGTGTCCGGCTACGCGCAGGGTAATACGACCATCCTGTGGCAGTCGCTTCTCGGCAATGTCTAGGTGCGCCATGATCTTAATTCGCGACACGATCACTTGATGTAAGGCCTGTTGCGGTTCTAACACGTCGCGAAGCACACCATCGATACGCAGGCGTGCTACCGAGCGGGTCTCGAAGGGCTCGATGTGAATATCGGAAGCCCCGTCGCGTATCGCCTGCGTCAACAATGCGTTTATCAGGCGCACGATGGGGGCATCGTCCTCGCTCTCTAGCAGGTCGGCGACTTGGGGCAGACTTTGCGCCAGCTCCGCAAGATTATGATCGCCATCCATGTCGTCGACGATCTGCATGGCTTGGCTGACGCCGCGTTCATACGCCTGGCTTAGCGCTGCTTCGAAGGCATCGGCCGCCAGTTCTCGTAAGTGGATGGTTTGACCGAGCGCGCGCTGGAGCTCTGACAGTACCGCACTACTCACGCCGGGACGCGCCCAGACTTCAATGCCACTATCGGTCTCGCGCGCACTGATTACGCCATGACGTTTGGCGAAGTGGTAAGGCAGGCGTTGCGTGCACTGCAGATCTAGCGCCTGGGGATCGGGGGCGGCATCCATGGAGAAAATCCGGCCTTAAGTATCGATGCTAAGAAGTATAATCGTCAACGCCCGGGTCGGGTGGGCCGAGTAGCCCATCGCCCTCGGGGGTGTTGAATGGTTCCTCCTCGTAATCGCTTTCCGAGGCGGGGTCGCGTACCAATGCTCCGGGGGTGAAGCGGTCTAAGGTGTCCGACGGCGATGGGTCGAGCGACCGCTTTTCGCCCAGGATGTCACTGTATCGATCTGCGGTAAACTTGTGCGTGTCTTTCGCCAGACGCACGATCTTCGGGCGCAAGAAAACCATCAGGCTCGTCTTTTGTTTGTCCTTCGACCGGTTTCGGAACAGGGCGCCCAAGATGGGAATGCGGCTCAAACCCGGCACGCGCTGGTCGTTTTGCTGGAAGCGGTCATCGACCAGGCCACCCAGCACCACGGTGTTACCATCGTTGACAGCGACCGTCGTTTCTACGCTTCGCTTCCTCGTTGTAATATCGGTTGCCCCGCCGACCGGCGTCTCGTCGACATTGGAGACCTCCTGGTAGATCTCCAATTTGATGACATCGCCTTCGGAGATCTGCGGTTTTACTCGCAGGATCAGGCCGACATCCTGACGTTCGACCGTCTGAAACGGATTGACCGTGCCATCGGTGCCGGTGGCCTGGGCGAAGCTCCCGGTCACGAATGGCACATTCTGTGCCACCGTGATCTCGGCCTCGGCGTTATCCAGCGTCAAAATATTCGGCGTCGATAAGATGGTGCCATACCCCTCCGACTCCAATGCGGTGGCGAGGGCGCTCAGTCCACGCACGGTGGAGCCGTCCGGAAGCGTGGTCTCGCTGCCCAGCACGGCCAGGGTCAAACCGGCGACCCCAGCCAGCGAGAGGGGGTCGGCCAGCACCGCCCCTAGGCTCACTTGGCCGGCGGGAAACTGGGTGAGGGCAGCCGCTTCGGTTTCGCCGCTCGAACCGGCCCCCGCCCACTGAACCCCGATTTCTGATAGCTTGTCGGTGCGTATATCCACGATTAGCGTCTCTACCAGCACCTGAGCCCGAGGGATATCGAGTTTTTCGATGACGGAGCGCAGATTGTTGTACACGGCATCGGGGGCTCTGATGATCAACGCGTTGGTGCCTTCATCGGCCTGAATCAACGAGCCAGCGGCGCCAGTGCCTGTGGCCGCGGCTTGCCCGGCGGCACCAGTCGGTCGCGCTCTCGCCTCGCCGGCCAATAGGCCGCGGAGGATTTCCGCTAGTGGCGTCGCCTCCGCGTTCTTCAGATACACAACGCGCGTTTGACCACCGGGCTTAGCGGGCACATCGAGTTTACTGATGAGCGCGCGCAGTTGTGTCAGTCGGCCGGGATTATCGGTGCGCACGAGCAGGCTGTTGGTGCGCAGGTCAGGCACAATACTCAAACGTTGGCTACCGACGGCTCTCTGGGCCGCGGCTTGTTGGCCCGCCACCCGCGCTGGTTGGGTGGGGGCGCTTAGACGACCGATTAGGTCCGCGATGTCCAGGGCCGACGCGTGTTCTAGCGGTATCACCGTCACTTCAGAACTTACAGGTTGGTCTATGTCGTCAATAATGCGAAGCAGGCGGCGAGCGTTGTTGGCGTAGTCGGTAATGATTAGCGCATTGGCTGGGGTATAGGCCGACAGCTGACTAGTGGGCGCCATCAGGGGTCGCAGCAACGGCACCATTTGTGTCGCCAGACCGTGCTGAATGACAACCACGTGGGTAGCCATCTGCTCGCCGCCGCGTGGTGTATCGTCCTGGCCTACGATTGCATTTTGCTTGCCTTCGGCCACCGGCACGATCTTGACGGCGCCGCCGGGGCCACTGACAGCGGTAAAGCCTTGGGCCTTAATCGCGGACACAAAGATTTGATAGGCCGCGCCCTTGGATACGGGTTTTGCGGAGATGATGGTTACCTTGCCTTTTACCCGCGGGTCCAGGATAAAATTTCGGCCCGTCATTTGTGAAACGGTTTTTACAACCGCTTCGATATCCGCCCGCTGAAAATTGAACAGCACCTCGCCCTTGTGTAGTGCCGGTGCTACCTGTTTGGGAGCGTCGCCGGTGGTTTGCGCGTCTGACTCGGATAGCCAAAGACACACGAGCCCAAGTAGAAGAATCCAGGCAAGGCCCGCGTGTCCGGCGCCACAATCTGTTTGCATCTTATTGAATCGTATATTGGAGTTGTTGTATTTGGCCTGCGCGCATCACTTCTAGTTGCACCCCGGTCAGTTCATCAACGCCACCGAGCTGCTGATACACTTCAAGAACCTGATCGACAGTATTGACGCTACGGCCATTCACACCACGGATAACATCCCCGACCTTGAGTCCGAGTTTCTCATATAAGCTGCCGGGTTGAATTTGACGCACGAGAAAACCGCCGCCAGCGTTAGGCACCATTAGTGCCTGACGAAACAGGTCCTGATCGCGTAGCTGTTCATTCAAAGTTGTCCGGTCGATCGTAAAGGTGTTATTGCCTTGTGCCTGTACGCCGCCCGCAGCTGGCGTTGGTGTTGATGGCGCTCGGACCGCCGGGTTCCCCAAGAGCGATGCGGCGGCGTCTTCTAACAGCAGCGCCTCGGTGACCCCACGCCGCTCTATGATTGCTCGATCTGCATACACCGCCTGCAGGATGACCCCCCGGGTTAACTCATCGCCGATGGCAAAAGGCGTCCCCGGTTCATCGTTGACCCGTATCAAGGCGAGGCTATCATCGCCGGCCGCTACCACCCCCGTCAGTATCATGTTGAGACTGCTCTCCGGGATCTCTTCAATGGGCGCGGCGGTAGGCGCCATCTTGGCGGCTGCTTTTCCAAAAAGATGGCCCGCCAATAGGTCTTGTATGTCCAGGGTCGCCGTCTTGGCCTGAGCGAGGGCGCTGGTCCTGGCGACAACTGGCGTCTGCGGGGGTGTAAGGATTTGCCAAGTCCATTGCGCCATGCTGTAGGTGAGCAGCGAAATGGCGGCCACATTTAGCACAACTGGGAACCATTTGCGACCCGGGAGCTCTTTAAGGCGCTCCCACAGGGCGGCAGGCCTGATTGCAGCCGGAGCGAGCGGGTGTATCGTTGCCATTCTAAGCTCAAATTATATATAGGCGTAGCGAAAACACCTAACGAATAACCAAAAAAAGTACCAGTAAGCTGCTGATTAAATTCGATTCATTTGCAAGATCGTTCCAAAGTGCCCGTTTAATGTCTGACTATCCAGAACCAAAAACGTTCTTATGGCGGGTCGCTGCTGACCCCTTTCCCGTGACCGCGATTTGATGTGAAATTACGCCCGTGCGCCCAGGCTTCGTCCACCTTCACGTCCATTCCGAATTTTCGCTTGCCGATGGCATTATAAGGGTGCCCGATCTTGTGGCCGCCGCCGCCAAGCACGGGATGCCGGCGGTGGCCGTCACAGATCTTGGTAATTTATTCGGCTTAGTTAAGTTCTACCGGGCCGCGGTGGCGGCTGGCGTTAAGCCCATTGTGGGTACCGACGCCTGGTTGGAAAATCCTGTCGATGGCCACAAGCCCTACCGATTGACAATCTTATGCCAAGACAGAACCGGCTACCGTAATTTGTGCCAACTCCTAACGCGGGCGTACACGGAGTGCCAACATGCCGGCAGACCGTGTATTCGCCGCGACTGGTTTCAACAACATGGCGCCGGGCTAATCATCTTATCGGGCGCAGAGAACGGAGAAATTGGACAGGCATTGTTGTCGGGCAATCACACACTTGCCGGCCAACTCGCCGATGAATATGCGTCGCTATTCCCGGGGCGTTTCTATTTGGCGCTTAGGCGCATCGGCCAACGCATGCAAGAGGAGTCAGTACACGCGACGGTAAGCCTAGCGCAGCGGGTTCGATTGCCAGTGGTTGCAACAAATAGCGTCTGTTTCTTGGACACCGGTGACTTTAGCGCCCATGAGAGTCGCGTCTGTATCCAAGACGGACGCACCCTAAGCGACAGTCGTCGGCCGCGTCTTCACACCGAGCAACAGTATTTTCGCTCGATCGAAGATATGGCTGAGTTATTCAAAGATATCCCGGAGGCTTTGGAGAACACGGTAGAGATCGCCAAGCGGTGTAACTTGCGTCTCGAGTTTGGGCGTTATTTCCTGCCCGATTATCCGGTACCCGCGGGTATGACCATCGATGAATTGCTTAGACAGCAGGCAGCCGAAGGGCTTGCGACGAAACTTTCATCATTGACCGATAGCGCACGCGAGCCGTACAAGGAGCGTTTACAACACGAGCTTAATGTCATTATCAGGATGGGTTTCTCTGGATATTTTCTGATTGTGGCTGACTTTATAAAGTGGGCTAAGAGCAATGATGTACCGGTGGGACCGGGCAGAGGTTCAGGCGCTGGTTCTCTTGTTGCTTGGGTATTGTCGATCACTGATCTCGATCCGATCAAACATGATCTGTTGTTCGAGCGTTTCTTGAACCCGGAGCGCGTTTCCCTGCCCGACTTCGACGTCGATTTCTGTATGGAAGGACGTGACCGTGTGATCGACTATGTCACTCAGCGTTACGGTCAAGATAGGGTGTCACAGATTATCACGCACGGCACCATGGCGGCGAAGGCGGTAGTCCGCGATGTCGGTAGGGTGATGGACCACCCGTATGGTTACGTCGACAAGCTAGCAAAGCTGATTCCGTTCGAACTCGGGATGACTCTCGACAAAGCCTTGGCGCAAGAGCCCCTGTTGCGCGAGCGCTATGAGCAAGAGGAAGACGTGCGCGAGCTCATCGATACTGCCCGCGCACTGGAAGGTCTACCACGTAACGCGAGCAAGCACGCTGGGGGTGTCGTTATTGCGCCATCCGCGCTCACCGATTACATGCCACTGTATTGTGAGCAGGGCGGTAAACAACTTGTAACGCAACTCGGTAAAGACGATTTAGAAGCGTTGGGGCTTGTCAAGTTCGATTTTCTAGGTTTGCGAAACCTTACGAGTATTGATAAGGCCGTCAAGGCCATCAACGCCCAGCGCCGATTGAATAACAAACCTCCGCTGCAAATCGAAAAATTACCCCTAGAGGACGAAAAGACATTCGCGTTGTTGAAGTCATGTAAGACAACGGCATTGTTTCAGTTGGAATCGCGTGGCATGAAGGACCTTATTCAGCGACTACAGCCAGACCGTTTTGAGGAGATCGTCGCGTTGGTGGCGTTGTTTCGGCCAGGCCCACTGCAGTCTGGGATGGTCGACGATTTTATTGCGCGCAAACACGGTCGTGCGCGTATCGAGTATCCACACCCAAGTCTCGAGGCCATCCTGAAGCCAACCTATGGCGTGATTCTGTACCAGGAACAGGTCATGCAGATCGCTCAGGTACTCTCTGGTTACTCTCCGGGGAAGGCCGATGTCTTGCGCCACGCTATGGGTAAGAAGAAGCCGGAGGAGATGGCACTGCAGCGCGAAGGGTTTGTCAGCGGCGTTGTGGCGCGTGGCGTTAACCAGCGACTGGCGTCGCAGATATTCGATTTAATTGAGAAGTTTGCTGGCTATGGTTTTAATCGTTCTCACTCAGCTGCCTACGCATTGATCGCGTATCAAACTGCTTGGCTAAAGGCTCACTATCCCGCTGCCTTCATGGCCGCTGTGCTTTCCACTGATATGGACAACACGGACAAAGTGGTGACCATGATGGCGGAGTGTCGAGATTTATCATTAGAAGTCGTTTCGCCCGATATCAATCGCTGCGAGTATGAGTTCGTGGCCGTTGATGATAAAAACATTCTTTATGGGCTTGGAGCAATCAAGGGTTTGGGGCGATCTGCGATTGACGCGCTGTTGGAGGCCCGTAAGCAGGGCGGGACGTTTACGCATCTGTTTGATCTGTGCAAACGTGCCGATTTGCATCGTATAAATAGACGGGTGCTGGAATCGTTAATTCGTGCTGGCGCCATGGATAGTCTGGGCACGCATCGAGCGGCGCTAATGGTGAATCTGGGGAGCGCTCTGCAGTTGGCTGGCCAGCACAACAAGAATCAAGAAACGGGACAGGACGACATGTTCTCAATGGCAGTCGACAGCGCTAGCCAACCGCTTGTCGACACACCTGAGTGGAGTGACGAGAAGCGCTTAGAAGGTGAGAAAGAAACACTAGGGTTATATCTAACGGGCCATCCAATCGAACGCTTCGCGCACGAGTTGGCCGACATGACCCACACCACAATTGCTGATCTCAAACCAAGCCAAGATCGCAAAGTTATTGTTGCCGGCCTTGTCGTTGCCACGCGAATGATGCGCACCCGACGAGGCGACCGAATGATGTTTCTTACGCTGGATGATCGTAGCGGAAGACTGGAACTTGCGGTGTTCCCTGAAGACTACGCACGCTATCGAGAGCTGCTGGTGAAAGACAACCTGTTGGTTGTAAGCGGAGCGGTTAGCGTCGATGAATACACGGGTGGTTTTAAGATGAGCGCGGAGGACATTTACAATATCTCACAGGCGCGCACTGCGTTGGCGACAAAGCTGTTTGTAGATATAGATGCGGAGCTGGCACAGAATGGCTTTGTCGAGGAGCTGACCAAAATCCTCGAACCTGCAGGCCGAGGACGCTGTCTGGTCTATTTGAACTACCAAAATGAGGCGGCTCAGGCCGAGATTGCCCTGGGTGAGGAGTGGAAGATCGATCCTTCAGATCACGTTCTGGACAGCCTCTCGCAGATGGCGGGTGCTGACAGTGTTCACGTGATCTATCCTTAGAGTATGCTTGACGGCACAATAGGGATCGGTGGCCGATGATAAATAACTATCTCGATTTCGAGCAGTCTATTGCCGAGTTAGAAGCGAAGATCGAAGCACTGCGATTCGCAAGCAAGGACAGCGATATCAACATTAACGAGGAGATCAAGCGGTTAAAGGCAAAAAGTAAAAAACTGACCGAGTCTGTCTTTTCATCGCTGACATCCTGGCAAATCTCGCAACTGGCTCGTCATCCGCAACGCCCCTACTCGTTGGATTACATTGATCGGATCTTTACCGATTATCAGGAGTTACATGGCGACCGCCTGTTTGGTGATGATTCAGCCATGGTTGGCGGACTCGCGCGATTGGACGGCCGGCCAGTTGTGGTTATTGGCCACCAGAAAGGTCGTGACACCCGCGAAAAGGTAGAACGCAACTTTGGAATGCCACGACCTGAAGGGTACCGTAAGGCGCTGCGACTTATGAAAATCGCCGAACGTTTTCGCTTACCGGTCATAACGCTGATCGATACGCCCGGCGCGTATCCAGGCGTTGGTGCTGAAGAACGAGGCCAGAGTGAAGCGATTGCTCGAAACCTTTACACCATGAGTAAGTTAAAGACACCGATTGTTAGTGTGGTGATCGGCGAAGGTGGATCTGGCGGCGCGCTCGCCATCGGTGTCTGCGATCGCTTACTGATTTTGCAGTACGCCACCTATTCTGTTATTTCGCCAGAGGGGTGTGCCTCGATTCTTTGGAAGAGCGCCGATAAAGCCACGGTTGCGGCTGAAGCCATGGGAATCACGTCGCGAAGCCTGGAAAAGTTCGGTCTAATCGATGAAGTAGTCCCGGAGCCTTTAGGGGGCGCGCATCGCGATTTCGATTTGATGGCGCGGACGCTTGCGACCGCACTGTCTTCTGCACTTGATGAATTGTGTGACCTCGCGATACAGGAGCTAGTAGATAGACGCACCACGCGTTTGATGCAATACGGCCAGTTTGAAGAAAACTGAATCTGGATTCTCCGTTGATGCGCTCAGGCGAATCCTCAGTGAGCGTTTAGGCGACGTTGTTGCATTAAAGGTCGCCTATAGTGGCGGTATTGATTCCCATACCTTGTTACATGCCCTATGCCAGTCGCGAACTACAACCAGCTGGAAGATTAGCGCGCTGCATGTAAATCACGGGCTACAGGCCGAATCAGACAAGTGGGCTGAGCATTGTCTGCGGGTGTGCCGCGATTTAGAAGTATCGTGCATGGTCGGCCGAATTCAAGTTGGAGACGGTGATGGCGAGGGGCTAGAGGCTGCCGCCCGACGTTTACGATACGCATGGCTTGCGAAGCATATTGATCATGGTGATGTGCTAATGACGGCGCATCATCTAGACGATCAGGCGGAGACGATACTACTTCAACTGCTGCGAGGCGGTGGGGTACGCGGGTTAGCCGCGATGCCGATAATTTGCCGATTTTCTGCGGGCAAGTTGATGCGGCCCTTACTAGAATTCGAACGTAGCGAATTGGAAGCATACGCCAAGCGCAACAGTTTGCGTTGGGTTGAGGATGCTAGCAATCGTGATGTGCGTCGTTCGCGCAACTTCATTCGTCATCGGGTGGTGCCCATGCTTGAACAGCATTGGCCACGGGCCAAACATGCCCTTGTACGTGGCGGGCGCCATGCGGGTGAGGCAGCGACACTGCTGGACGCGATCGCACTTGAAGACATGGAATCTTCGATTGCAGCCCAGGGCGGTTGCGAGCTCGATTCTGTGCTGGTGGTGCCGGCGTTGTTAGACTTATCACCGGAGCGCCGACACAACGTGCTGCGTTATTGGATTCGGCAGCTCAATCTACCACCGCCTTCAAGCCTGCACATGAACCAAATCGACGATGTTATCGTTAAATCGACGCGATCGCGGCATGCGGCGGTGGCCTGGCCGGGGGCCGAAGTGCGGCGTTATCGGGATCAATTGTTCGCGATGAGGCGCCTGACAGATCCGGATCCTGGCCTGAAAGTGACGTGGAACCTGTGTCAACCGATCGCGGTCCCGGGCACTGGATATGTACTAAAGTGCGTGGAGTCGATTGGCAACGGTCTTTCTCGTGAAAGAATCGGGACGGGTGCGATTACGGTACGGTTGCGACGGGGTGGTGAGACTTGTTGTTTGCCCGGGCGCGCGCACCACCACAAGCTCAAGAAGCTACTGCAGGCGGCAGGGGTTCCCCCTTGGCAGCGTCAGCGTTTGCCGCTGGTCTTTGTGGATGAAGATTTGGCGGCCGTCGCCGATCGCTGGGTATGCGCGCCCTACGCGGCCCGACCCGATGAGCCCGGCCTACGGGTGGCGTTGGCCAAGGCCAAAATAGGCCCTGGGGTTGATCCAGTTGTGTAAATGCCACGCATCTGGTACTTTATTTCCCCGTTCGAGGTTTGCTGTCGAAATCCTACTCAACAAGCGCTATCCGCTGCCGATTTGGGCGATGTGTCGCAGTCTTGGGCGTGACACCTTACTAAACGGGGGCCAATGACGAAGTTCGTATTCGTGACCGGTGGTGTGGTTTCCTCTCTTGGAAAGGGAATCGCTTCTGCCTCCCTAGGCGCCCTACTTGAAGCCCGTGGCCTGAAGGTCACGTTGCTTAAATTAGACCCCTATATCAACGTCGATCCGGGCACGATGAGCCCATTCCAACACGGTGAGGTGTTTGTCACCAACGACGGTGCCGAAACCGATCTAGATCTAGGTCATTATGAGCGTTTCGTACGCACCACCATGACCCAGCGCAACAACTATACGACCGGCCGTATCTATGAAAACGTCATTCACAGGGAACGCCGTGGCGACTATCTTGGTGCCACCGTGCAAGTGATTCCCCATATTACCGACGAAATCAAACACTGCATCATGCAGGGTGCGGCTGACGCTGACGTGGCATTGGTCGAGATCGGCGGAACGGTGGGCGATATTGAGTCGCAACCGTTTTTGGAAGCAATACGGCAGATGGGGATTGAACTTGATCGTGGTGATGTCGCCTATATTCATTTGACGCTGTTACCGTTCATTGCAGTCACGGGCGAAATGAAGACCAAGCCAACGCAGCATTCGGTCAAAGAGCTCCGTTCCATCGGTATCCAGCCGGACGTATTGCTGTGTCGAGCTGATCGCCCGCTACCGGATGATGAAAGACGAAAGATTGCGTTGTTTACAAATGTACCGGCCAAGGCTGTCATTTCAGCCGTCGACGTAGATAGCATCTACAAGAACCCCGTGATGCTGCACGAGCAAGGCCTTGATGACATTATTGTGGACAAGCTGGGCATCGACGCGCCTGCGGCTGATCTGTCTGAATGGCAAGAAGTTGTCGACAAAATGGAACATCCGGAGGCCGAGGTTACGGTCGCCATGGTTGGCAAATATGTGAATCTTGCAGATTCCTACAAGTCTTTGTCGGAGGCGTTGGTGCACGCAGGCATGCACACACGTACTCGCGTCAATATTCGCTACGTCGATTCAGAGGAAATACAGGGGCTTGATACAAAGGCGTTCGAAGACGTCGATGCGATTCTGGTTCCGGGCGGCTTTGGCGAACGTGGTGTCGAGGGTATGGTCAATACGGTTGAGTATGCACGTGTCAATAAAATCCCTTATCTAGGAATCTGTCTTGGTATGCAGGTTGCGGTCATTGAATTCGCGCGCAACGTTACTGGCATCGAGCATGCGCAGAGTACAGAGTTCGATCCCAACACTAAAGCACCGGTTATTGCATTGGTAACAGAATGGATCGACGCCGATGGTAGCAAAGAGCTTCGCAGCAATGACAGCGACCTAGGTGGCACCATGCGACTTGGCGGCCAAGCTTGCAAGCTCACACCTGGCTCGCGCGTGCGCACTATGTATGGTGAGGACGTTATCGTTGAACGCCATCGACATCGTTACGAATTCAACAACCAGTACCGAGAGCGTCTGCAGGAAAAGGGACTTGTGATTGCGGGCACGTCTTTTGATGACTTATTGGTTGAAATAATCGAAGTGCCCCAGCATCCGTGGTTCGTCGGTGTTCAGTTTCACCCAGAGTTTACCTCTACCCCGCGCGATGGCCATCCGCTGTTCAAAGGCTACATTACAGCAGCGCGTGCACGGCGGACGGCATTAACGGAAAAACGAGTTGCGGCTCGATGAACTTATGTGGCTTTGAGGTCGGGCTTAATCGCCCGATATTTCTCATTGCAGGCCCGTGTGTCATCGAATCGCGCGAACTGGCGCTCGATACGGCGGGCACCTTAAAAGAGATCTCCGATCAGCTCCAAATTCCGCTCATCTACAAGTCTTCTTACGACAAGGCCAATCGCAGTTCACATAAGTCATTCCGCGGCCTGGGGATGGAACAGGGTCTAGCGGTTTTGGAAACGGTCCGGCAAGAGATCGGTGTCCCTGTATTGACCGATGTTCATGATGTGGGCGACGTAGAGTCAGTCGCCAGCATAGCTGATGTTTTACAAACGCCGGCGTTTCTTTGTAGGCAGACAGAACTCATTACTGCGGTAGCTGCTTCCGGGAAACCGATGAACATTAAGAAAGGCCAGTTTCTTGCGCCCTGGGAAATGAAAAATGTGGTAGCCAAGGCTATCGAAGCCGGCGCTCAAGATCGCGTACTTGTGTGTGAGCGCGGTACGAGTTTTGGCTACAATAATCTCGTGTCGGACATGAGGGCGGTCGTCATTATGCGAGATACGGGTTGCCCTGTGATTTTCGATGCCACCCATTCCGTACAGCTGCCCGGAGGCCAAGGGGCATCGTCCGGCGGACAGCGAGAGTTCGTACCTGTGCTTGCACGCGCGGCAGTGGCGGCAGGTATTTCTGGTTTGTTTATGGAGACCCATCCCGACCCTGACCGCGCCCGTAGTGATGGACCTAACCAATGGCCGTTAGCAAGGATGCGTGAGTTACTGGAAACGTTGATTGCACTAGATAGTACGGTGAAAACGAGGAAAGCGTTCGAGTTAGAGGCCCAGCCCGGATAATGCTACCGGTCCACCGGCACAACCAGTCAAGCTACGATGTCTAAGATAACTGGCATACATGCGCGAGAGATCTTAGACTCCCGCGGCAATCCCACGGTTGAGGTCGATGTTGAGCTCAAGTCGGGCGCCTTCGGCCGTGCCTCGGTACCTTCCGGCGCATCGACTGGCGAGCGCGAGGCCATGGAATTGCGCGATCGCGATCCAACTCGATATGGCGGCAAAGGCGTATTGAAGGCAGTCAGTCACGTTAACGAGGAAATCCGTACGACATTGCTCGGCATGGACGCGCGCGACCAAGCAAAGATTGATAACGCCATGTTGGAACTGGATGGCACTGACAATAAACAGAGATTGGGTGCCAACGCCATTCTTGGCGTATCGTTGGCAGTGGCGCGGGCGACGGCGCGGCACCTTGATCAACCATTGTATCGTTACCTGGCCAAGACAGATGAGTTTCACATGCCAGTGCCGATGATGAATGTCATAAACGGTGGCGTGCATGCCGATAATAATGTTGATCTGCAGGAATTCATGATTGTGCCGGTGGGCATGAAGAACTTCTCCGATGCGTTGCGTTGTGGGGCTGAGGTGTTTCACTGCTTGAAGGCATTGTTACTAGAGCGACATTTAAGCACGGCCGTCGGTGACGAAGGCGGTTTCGCGCCCAACCTTTCCTCGAACGAGGTCGCACTACAGATCATCGTCGAAGCCATTGAGAGTTCTGGTTATAAGTTTGGTGATGACGTTTTGATTGCGTTAGATTGCGCGAGTTCGGAGTTTTTCAGGGGCAAGAGTTACGAACTGGCGTCGGAAGGCTTGAGCCTTAGCGCCAAAGAGATGATCGACTTACTGGCAGAGTGGGTGGACCAATACGCGGTCGTCAGTATTGAAGACGGTATGAGCGAACATGATTGGGACGGTTGGGCGCTATTGACAGAAAGCTTAGGAGAGAAAGTACAGATCGTGGGCGACGACTTGTTCGTCACCAACACAGAAATTCTTCAAAAGGGTATTGATGCAAATATTGCCAATTCCATCTTAATAAAGGTGAACCAGATCGGTACATTGACTGAAACTCTCGCTGCCATCGAGATGGCCGAGAACGCCGGGTATACCGCGGTGATTTCTCACCGTTCGGGCGAAACAGAGGATACGATTATCTCTGATATCGCCGTGGCGACGGGGACTGGGCAGATTAAGACTGGTTCTCTATCGCGCTCTGATCGAACTGCCAAATACAATCGTTTGCTGCGAATAGAGGAGGAGCTGGGTGCAGCGGCACAATATCCAGGTCGGCAGGCGTTCGCGGCATTACGATAACAATGATGGTATTCGACGGGCGTAGGATCTTCTTCTAAGATAAGGGTATGCGATTCGTTCACATCACCTTGCTGGGCCTGTTGGTGGCGCTCCAATACCCGCTATGGTTCGGCAGTGGCAGTTTGTCTACGGTTTGGCGCCTACACAAACAAGTCGACGCCCAAGGGATAGAGAACGCACGGCTGGCTGAACGTAACAGGGCGCTAATCGCCGAAGTGGTCGATCTCAAACACGGCTTGGATGGAATTGAAGAGCGGGCCCGCGCAGAGCTCGGCATGGTAAAGGAAAACGAGACGTTCTTCCATGTTGTCGAGGACCCGACTCACTAAGTTACTGGGTCGTCAAGCGAGTAGGGTAAGTCCTGTATAGTAAGTTTGGCCTCCTGATCGCCACTCAGGTAAAGCGAGCCTTCCTGTACACTACTCTTGTCAATTACCGCGAGCATGTCGTAACCGCTTTCTGGCGAGCACCGCGCATCGACAATCGTACCGACTGTCTGACCGGGTCGATCAGGGGTGTGGATTGTGTCACCCGGTCGTGGGACTTGTTCGGTCGCGAACACGCGTGCGTGGTACATCCGCTGCTTTAGTTTACCGAGATGTTGCACGCGAGCGACGATTTCTTGTCCGCTGTAACAGCCTTTAGTAAAGCTCATCCCACCGAGGATCTCCAAATTCGTCATCTGCGGAATAAACGCCTCTGAAGTCTCTCGATAAACGTTTGGTAACCCCGCCATGATGTCAAGCCAAGCCCAAGAAGGTGTCCCTACTGGACGGCAATCTTGCCCAAGCCGGTCCCACAGGCGCGTGGCGGTTGCCAATGTAGTGACAATCTCGAAACGCGGCTGGATGCCGGGTAGTCGCAGAACGATCACATCACCCTCGGTAATACAGGCCGTATCGTCTTCGGGAACAATACCTAGCTGGCGATTGATAATTGCCGCCGCCGTCGGGCCAGCAACGCCAATTCGCTGAAGCTCTTCGACTGCGCTGACTAGCTTGACGTTGGCGCGTAGCACGTACATTCGTAGCCGGGCTAAGATCGTGTCGAGTAAGGGCGCCGGCAATTGCAGCAGATAGTCTCCATCCTGCATAAGGATGCGGAAGATAGAGAGCATTCTCCCTTTGGGATTACAATAAGCGCTCAGCTGGCTGTGTGACGGGTCGACCAATCGAATGTCGTTGGTGAGTTGCCCCTGCAGAAAAGTAGTTGCATCGTCCCCGCGGACTCGTATTAAAGAGTGGCTAGAGAGATCTGTCACAATATCAGCGGTTGCGGCAGCCTGTACCTCCTGCTGGGGATCGCCAAAACTCTCGATTCTGTCCCCTTGCACAACGGCGCCAGCGTTTAATAGGTGCGCTCTCCACTGTACGTTCACGCGCCTGCTTTCTCGGTCGTTAGAATACCGAGAATGATAGCGAATTTGGTGTACGGTGAGAACTGGCTGCGCACTGCAGAGGGTTCGTGTATACTGATTTCGAGATCACGTGAAAATAATAACGGCATGGAAACCGTCAAGCAGCGTCCGGTCTACCTCAATCTATTCAAAATACGACTTCCCGTCGGCGGGGTAGCGTCGATTGCTCACCGGGTCACCGGGGTCCTGCTTGTCTTGTTGCTGCCCGCCGCCATTTATCTTTTGGCGCTGTCCCTGGAGAGTCTGGCTGGTTTCCATAAGGCCATTGGTTTCCTGACGTCTATACCAGGCCGCATCATTGTTTTGTTGTCTGTCTGGCTTTTTGCGCAACACTTTTTTTCCGGTATCCGCCACTTACTATTGGATATCGATATAGGTATTGAGAAAGGCGCAGCGCGTGCCGGAGCGTGGCTCGTCTTCTTGGCCACCGGTGTGACTGTAGTCGTTCTGGGTTTCTGGATACTATGAGACTGCGGCCAACAGGCAGCGCACACACCGGACTCGGCGAATGGCTGTTACAGCGTTTGAGTGCGGTCTACATGGGCGCATTCGTCATCTATCTGGTAGTGCGTTTTGCCATAGACCCTATTAACGACTACCTCGTATGGCGCGACTGGTTTCTTGCTGGGTCGGTGCGCATCGGTTTCGCATTGTTTTTTGTAAGCACACTGATCCATTCATGGATTGGCATGCGTAGTGTATTTATGGACTACCTTAAACCAGTGTGGCTCCGTTTTGTCGCCCAAGTTGCTACTGGCACCGGTCTGCTTGTACTAACATTGTGGCTGATTCAGATTCTGTTACCGAGCGGGTAAATTGATGGGAGTTCCTCGGAGACATTTCGACTGTTTGGTGATTGGCGCTGGTGGTGGCGGTCTTCGTTCGGCCTTGCAGTTGGCGCGCGGTGATGCCCATGTTGCCGTTATCTCGAAGGTGTTTCCAACGCGTTCACACACGGTAGCCGCGCAGGGAGGCATGAATGCAGCGTTAGGTAATACACTGCCCGATGATTGGCATTGGCATATGTTTGATACCGTCAAGGGTAGTGACTATCTTGGTGACCAGGACGCTATTGAATATATGTGCCGGGCAGCGCCGAGTATTGTTATCGAGATGGAACACTATGGCGTGCCCTTTACTCGGCTTGAGAACGGGCGCATCTATCAGCGCGCTTTTGGCGGACAGAGTCAAAACTTTGGTGGGGATCAGGCTGCGCGCACGTGTGCCGCGGCTGACCGTACCGGCCATGCAATGTTGCATTCTTTGTATCAACAAAACCTGCGGGCCAAGACACATTTCTTTGATGAGTATTTTGCTGTTGATCTGCTTATGGATGACGAAGGCTATGCGGTTGGGGCGCTGGCGCTAGAGGTCGAAACCGGTGAGCCGCTAGTGATCGAAGCGAGGACTACATTGATCGCGACCGGCGGCAACGGGCGCATGTACCGCACAACCAGTAATGCATTGATCAATACCGGCGACGGCATGGCGATGGCACTGCGAGCCGGTATCCCGCTGCAAGACATGGAGTTCTATCAGTTTCATCCTACCGGTATTGCAGGGATGGGCGCGTTGATTTCCGAGGGTGTGCGTGGGGAAGGTGGGTATTTAGTTAATAGCGACGGGGATCGTTTCATGGAGAAGTATGCGCCTAGCGCCAAGGATCTTGCCAGTCGCGATGTCGTCAGTCGTGCCATTGCAACTGAGGTACGGGGAGGACGAGGCTGTGGGCGAAAGAAAGATTTTGTGTACCTTAAGGTAGATCACTTGGGCGCCGACATAATCAAGAAACGACTACCGGGCATTCGGGAGTCGGCGATTCGTTTTGCGCATACCGATCCAATAGACGAACCGATCCCTGTTTATCCGACCGCTCACTATGTCATGGGCGGTATTCCCACCGACCGCTTTGGGCAAGTCGTCGTCCCAGTTGCGCATGGTCCGGAAGAACCGGTGCCGGGCCTTTACGCGGTGGGAGAATGTGCTTGTGTTTCTGTGCACGGCGCCAATCGTCTCGGCGGAAACTCGGTACTGGACATCGTCGTTTTTGGTCGCGCTGCTGGCAACCATATGCTTGGCTACATGGCAGAGAACCGTTACCAGCGACCTGTCCCCGAGTCCAGTGTCGAGAAGGCGATGGTAACCTTAACCCGCTGGGACCAACGCGGTGATGGTGAGTCCGTGGATGAGCTTTGTGGTGTTTTGCGCAAGACAATGGAGGATTATTGTGGAGTGTTTCGGACGCAAGAAATTCTTGACGATGGTGTTAAGCGCGTCCTTGATCTCGAGCGCCGACTGGAACATGTGAGGCTACGGGACCACAGTAAAGTGTTTAATACGGCGCGTATCGAAGCTTTAGAATTGGGAAACTTGATGGATGTGGCAGTGGCGACAGTAGTTTCGGCAGCGGCTCGCAAGGAAAGTCGTGGCGCCCACTCGCGGCCGGACTATCCAAAACGTGACGACAAGAATTGGCTCAAGCACACGCTATTCACCAAAGAAGGGTACAAGCTCGACTACAAACCGGTGCGAATGAAACCGTTAACAGTAGAGTCTTTCCCACCCAAGGAACGCGTGTATTGACCGGTAGTACGCAAACGAAGAGGATATAAGCAGTGGCGCTAAGATTCCGAATCTATCGATACAACCCTGAGAGCGATCAGCGGCCGCACATTCAAAAATATGAGCTGGATGATGACTGCGGTGCGGTCATGCTGTTAGACGCGCTACTTCTTATTAAGGAACAGGATGATAGTTTGAGCTTCAGGCGTTCTTGCCGCGAGGGCGTTTGTGGCTCCGACGCGATGAACATTAATGGACGCAACGGTCTGGCGTGCATAATACCGCTGAAGGACTTGAAGCAACCAATCGATATTCGTCCATTACCAGGCCGGCCGGTGATCCGCGATCTTGTGGTTGATTTGAGCCAGTTCTATAACCAGTATCGGGCGGTTAAGCCGTGGTTGATCAACAATGATCCCGAACCTGAGATCGAACGTCTGCAGACACCGCACGAACGTGAGCGCTTGGATGGATTATACGAATGCATTTTGTGCGCGTGTTGTTCCACGTCATGCCCATCGTTTTGGTGGAATCCGGACCGATTTCTCGGGCCCGCGGCATTGCTGCAGGCTTGGCGTTTTCTGGCAGATAGTCGTGACCAGGCTACCGGTGAACGTCTGGACGACCTCGAAGATCCTTATCGCCTATTTCGCTGCCATACCATTATGAATTGTACCGACGTTTGTCCCAAGGATCTGAATCCCGCCCGCGCGATTGGTGAGATTAAACAAATGCTCACCAAGCGGGTGCTGTGAGTGGCGACGAGGATTTGCGCCGTGTTCGTTGGCGCTGCCGCCGTGGTCTACTTGAATTGGATTTGATTCTGCTTCGGTTCGTCGATGAATGCTATCCGGCGTTGCCGCAAGCAGAAAAATCTGGATTTCAAGAACTCCTGTCTTTACCGGATGCTACCTTGCTTGACTACCTCGCTGGGCGGGATAAACCTGCCGACAAGGTGTTGAGAGAGATTGTCAGAAAGATTCGATAGCACACTGATTCTTGACCTTGGGGTGTGCCGCGCCCTTGCCTGGGTTAGGGTTGTACTACACATTGGGGTAATGTTGATGCTATGTCTTTTGCCGAGCATTATGATTCGGCTCAACGGACGGTCATTGGGACCATGCCGTCTTCGTAGTCACTTTGTACACCCGTAGCTGGTAATACGGCAGCTACGATGTCCACAGGGAGGTCTACCAATCAGCCTGGTCGTGGTCGCCGATGCCGTGAGCACTGATGCATTTAGGCGTTTACGCGCGCGTCTGAATTCGCTAGGTCTGACGGAATAAGCACCGTATCGCGCGGCGGCGTACCTGAATCGAGGGTTGGATAATCACGCGTAAAGTGTAAACCGCGACTCTCGCGGCGTGCCAGTGCCGATCGAACGATAAGCTCTGCCACTAACACCAAATTACGCAATTCGATAAGGTCAGCGTTAACTTTGAAGTTACTGTAGTACTCGCGGATTTCATCTTTTAGTAAATCAATACGGCGCTGAGCGCGTTGTAATCTCTTCGTGGTACGCACAATACCGATGTAGTCCCACATAAACTGACGCAGCTCCGCCCAATTGTGAGACACAACAATGCGCTCGTCAGCATCAGTGACTCGACTCTCATCCCAGTACGGTAAGGGCTGCCGATCAGCCGTGCGCTGTTGTAGCTGGCGCTTGAGGTCACTGGCGGCCGACTGTGCCAATACGACACACTCGAGTAGCGAATTGCTGGCTAAGCGGTTGGCACCGTGTAGCCCGGTGCAGGTACATTCTCCAATAGCGTGCAGGCCATCTAAATCGGTTCGACCCTTGAGATCGGTCACAATACCACCGCAGGTGTAGTGCGCAGCTGGAACCACTGGCAGGGGCTCGCGTGTCATGTCATAACCGAACTGCAGACAACGTCGGTGGATGTTTGGAAAATGAGTGGTAATAAAGTCAGCCGGCTTGTGACTGATATCTAGTAAGACGTGGTCTAGACCGCCTCGCTTCATCTCGTAGTCGATGGCGCGAGCGACGATGTCGCGTGGTGCCAGTTCGCCGCGATCATCGTGGGTATGCATGAACGCCTGGCCATCCGGTAACAATAGACGGCCACCTTCGCCACGAACTGCCTCGGAGACCAAGAATGATTTGGCTTGCGGATGGTAAAGACAGGTCGGATGAAACTGCATGAACTCCATATTGGCAATGCGGCAACCGGCTCGCCACGCCATAGCAATACCATCTCCGGTGCTGGTGTCGGGGTTGCTGGTGTAGAGATAGACCTTGGAAGCACCGCCGGTCGCGAGCACGAGCTGTTGGGCCGAAAAGGTACGGATCGCGCCGGTCGCTTCTTAGAACGCATGCAGGCCTAGGCATCGGTCTGGACCACCGAAATCGAGCTTGTGGCGGGTGATGAGGTCGATGGCGACTAAATTCTCATGTACCTGAATGCGCGGGTGATGACGAACCCGTGTTGCTAGGCTGTTCTCGATCGCCTGACCGGTGGCATCGGCGGCGTGAAACACACGCCGAAGACTGTGCCCACCTTCTTGGGTGAGGTGGTAATTGGCCTCTCCTTGCTGGGACGCGTGCTGTTGAGTGAAAGATACGCCTTGATCGATAAGCCAGCGGATTGCCTCGTAGCCATGGCGCACCACATATTCCACTGCCTCTCGATGACACAGGCCGGCACCGGCAACGAGGGTGTCATCGATATGGGCGGTTAGTTCAGCCGCGTCGTTACTCATAACCGCGGCGATGCCGCCTTGGGCGTAGAGGCTGGCGCCTTCGGTAAGCGCCGCCTTGGTGACGATCGCGACGTCAGCATAGTCTGCTAACTGGAGTGCCAGGCTTAGCCCAGCCACGCCGCCTCCCAGGATCAGGACATCAAACGACGCTTGGCTTGGCATGGATTGGCTCTCGGTAGGGGGGAGAAAGCGAAAACGCCATTTTTACGGTATCCTATCACATGTGTCGCACCAGTCTATGGCGGCCGGAATCCCACGCATGCGAGCAGTGTCGACGCGGTGGGACCGGGATTTTAGCCATCTGGGGCCATTGCGGCCGAACTTTCGCCAGGTAATAGGGTCAGTTAGAGGTAACGCAATCTGCGCGTTGCCGGCGGCAGAATATGGGAGTTTGCTAGTGGGCGCACGCAGTGAGGATCAGGGCCTTGTGGCCAGAGTCCAGCGTGGCGAAAAGGCCGCGTTTGATCTGTTGGTACTAAAGTACCAACACAAGGTCGGTAAATTGATAGGGCGCTACGTTTTTGACCGCACCGAAGTGGAAGATATTACGCAGGAGGTCTTCATTAAGGCCTACCGTGCATTATCAGGTTTTCGAGGGGATAGCGCATTCTATACATGGCTCTACCGTATTGCCGTGAATACTGCCAAGAATTACCTTGAGGCGCAGGGTCGTCGGCCACCGAGTACCGATCTCGGGGTCGAAGGCCTAGAGACGTTCGACGGGAACGACAACCTGCGAGATGTAGCGACGCCGGAACGCCGCGTGTTGGCGAATGAGATCGCTGAGACCGTGAATGGGACAATCCATTCTTTGCCGGTGGATCTTCGTACCGCCATTACACTACGCGATATCGAGGGACTCACTTACGATGAGATCGCGCACGTTATGGAGTGTCCGATTGGGACAGTCCGTTCTCGCATTTTTCGCGCGCGTGAAGCAATAGAGCGGGAACTAAAACCCTTGTTGGAAAGGTAATTTTGCCTATTATCGATTCTTGAGAAACGGGGTGGTGCTTAGATGAAAGAAAAACTGTCGGCGATGATGGATGGTGAGCTCAGTGAGCACGAGCAGGCTCGCGTGCTGGCAGCGCTTTCGCAAGATCCCGAGCTTAAGAAAACATGGGAACGATTTCAGATCATACGCGCTGCGCTAAGCAAGGAGTTAGACGCAGTCGTATCTGTCGACCTCGGGGATCGAATCGCCAAGCGCATTCGTGAACTACCGCCGCCTGTCTCGGATCCGAAGTTCGCACCACGGTGGCGTCCGGCCACGCGTTGGCTGAGCACAATGGCCTTGGCGGCGTCAGTAGCAGTGGTAGCTATCACCGGCGTACGATGGTTCTCGTCAAATGAGTCACAACCGGCGCCTCAACAGATAGCGGTAGCCCCCGGACAACAGCCTGATTTTATTCGTGCCGGTTTAACCCGTTGGGACACGGGTGAACCTGAACACGCAAAACTACTGAACACTTACCTGATCGAACATCATGAATTCACACCGACGACCAGTATGAATGGCGTAATGTCTTATGGGCGCTTCGTCGGTTACGACAGCCGCCCATGAGATTGGTCGATCTTCGCAGTCCCACCTTCTTTCTCGCTCTCCTAGCATTTAGCTCTGCGGCGACTGCCGGGGATGAGGCCTACAGTTGGCTCATGAAAATGAACCAAGCTACACGGATGCTGGATTACGATGGGACGTTCGTCTATCAGCATGGCGACCAACTCGAAGCGATGCGTATCATTCACGCCGTACGTGATGGTTCGGTTCGGGAACGACTAGTATCGTTGAACGGTTCAGCCCGAGAAGTAATCCGCGACGACCAACAGGTCATGTGCTATCTGCCCGACCGGAAGTCGATAATTGTTGAGCATCGTTTTCTCGGTCGTGATAAGAGTTTTCCAGTTATCCTGCCAGAAAGTGTTAGGGTTCTAAGAAAGAGTTACGTGATTCAGCTGGGCGCACCGGGGCGGGTGTCAGGCCGTGCTGCCCAGGTTGTCATCATCAGGCCACGCGACCAGTATCGCTACGGCTACTACTTGTGGGCAGACAAAGAAACTGGTTTGTTGTTAAAGGCCGACCTGGTGGATCATATGGGTAAAACTCTAGAGCAGTTTATGTTCGCCCAGGTCAAGATCGGTCATGTGATCGATGCGGCTCTTTTGCAGCCGGCAATGGGTGTCGATGATATGGCTTGGTATGTAGGTAAGACCATGGATCGCGCCACCGTCCAACCAGCCGAAGGTTGGACAGTATCAAAGGTTCCTGCTGGCTTCGTGCTGTCGAATCGTATTATGCGTAAGACCCCTGCCCACGGTAATGCAGTAGAACATCTCGTCTACACTGATGGACTTGCGGCTGTTTCTATATTCATAGAGAAGGTCGATAAAGCTACGAGGTCGGTGATGGTAGGGAGCAGCGCCATGGGTGCGGTGCATGCGTTCGGAAATATTGTCGACGACCATCAGATCATAGCAGTAGGTGAAGTGCCGGTGGTCACGGTAGAGTTGATAGCCAGGTCGGTTGTGGCCCAGCCACAGTGATGAGTTCCTAATTGCAACGTAACGGTCGCTGTTACGTCCAAACAACTGCGTTATTGCCCTCATCGTCTCGGTATCAAGGCCGCCAGCATGCGAGCGTACATCGAGTATTCAAGTGGCGACGTGAATGGGCTATGATTGACTTAGCGTAGGGCTGTTGCCATCTATCCAGTGGAGAAGGGGATAGAGGTCAATCGCCGCCCCCATACGATTCAGTGGTCAGGATACAAATAGGCGCTACAGGCGCCTTTTTCTTATTTGCTAGGTCAAGTTACACGAGTGGTGGTCGATCAATTCTATTTATTGCTCAGGCAAGACATTAGTCTCATATGCACGGCCAAGACCACACGTTGATCCGTAACTTTTCGATCATAGCCCATATTGATCATGGAAAGTCGACACTGGCAGATCGATTTATACAACAATGTGATGGGTTGAGTGACCGTGAAATGGCGGATCAGGTGCTCGATTCTATGGATCTGGAGCGTGAGCGAGGTATCACCATTAAGGCACAAAGTGTGGCCTTGAACTATGCAGCACGTGATGGAAGTACCTACCGTCTAAACATGATCGATACGCCTGGCCATGTAGATTTTTCTTACGAAGTATCGCGCTCGCTCACAGCTTGTGAAGGTGCATTGTTGGTTGTCGATGCAGCCCAAGGCGTACAGGCACAAACGGTTGCAAATTGTTACACTGCTTCCGAGCTTAATCTCGAGATATTACCGGTCTTGAATAAGATGGATTTGCCTACGGCGGACCCGGAGCGTGCTATCGCCGAAATAGAGGAAATTATTGGGATCGACGCAAGCGATGCGGTACGCGTGAGCGCCAAAACTGGCGACGGTGTTCGCGACGTACTTGAGGCGGTTATCGAAAATATACCGTCACCAATCGGCGATCCCGATGCTGCTCTACAAGCGTTGATCATCGACTCCTGGTTTGATAACTATCTCGGGACGGTTTCGTTGGTTAGGGTGATACAAGGTACCCTGTCGTCTAAACAACGTATTCGGCTTATGGCCACGGGGCGCCAGTATTTGACCGAACAAGTCGGCGTGTTCACACCAAAACGACAGGCAGTTAGCCACTTGAAGGCTGGCGAAGTAGGTTACGTCATTGCCGGTGTCAAGGATGTGCGCGGCGCCCGCGTGGGTGACACAATCACCGCAGTCGAGCGCCCGGCGTCACTGCCCTTGCCGGGCTTCAAAGAGATTAAGCCGCGCGTATTTGCTGGTCTTTATCCAGCGGACTCTGGAGACTACGATGCATTTCGGGATGCGCTGGAAAAGTTGCGACTCAATGATGCATCTCTTCATTGTGAACCGGAAACATCAGAGGCATTGGGATTCGGTTTTCGCTGTGGATTTCTGGGCATGTTGCATATGGAAATTATTCAGGAGCGCTTGGAACGAGAGTATGGTTTGCGGCTAATTACGACCGCGCCAACTGTTGTTTATGAGGTACTAACGAATAACGGCGACGTGCTCGTCATAGACAATCCAGTTAAGTTGCCGGCGCCGGCGCAGATTCGGGAAATGCGTGAACCGATCATACGCGCCACTGTCCTCGTGCCCCAGAACTACGTGGGCCCAGTGATAGGACTGTGCGTAGAAAAACGTGGTATTCAGAAAGATATGTGTTACACCGGTGCTCAGGTAATGTTAACTTACGAACTCCCGCTAAGTGATGTGGTCTTGGATTTTTTTGACCGCCTCAAGTCTGTTAGCCGCGGCTATGCGTCACTGGACTATGAATTTCTAGGATTTCGTGCGGCCGATGTCTCCAAACTAGACGTACTTATAAATGGTGATAGGGTAGATGCGCTGTCGGTCATAGTACATCGTGATCAAGCTGCTTATCGCGGAAGGGAGCTGGCCAAGAGACTTAAGGAAATAATTCCCAGACAGATGTTTGATGTGGCCATTCAAGCAGCCATAGGATCACATATTGTCGCAAGAGAAACCGTGAGGGCGTTACGCAAGAATGTAACAGCTAAGTGCTACGGTGGGGACGTGACGCGAAAACGCAAACTGTTGGAAAAACAAAAGGAAGGCAAGAAGCGTATGAAACAGCTCGGGTCGGTGGAAATCCCGCAAGAGGCGTTCTTGGCGGTGTTGAGGGTTGGGAACAAGTAGCCATGGATTTTTCCCTTATCATGCTCATCGCCCTCTTTGGGACGGGGTGTATTTGGATGCTAGATCGCGTACTCGGGGTACCAGCGCGCAAGCGTAAAGCAGAAGGTATAGTACAGGCCGGCGGATCTAATGAGGCGGTCGAAAGATCACTCAAAGAACCGGTCTACGTTGAGTACGCACGGGCATTTTTTCCGGTCATCCTCGTGGTTTTCTTGCTGCGATCATTCTTGGTAGAGCCATTTCGGATTCCATCCGGGTCGATGTTGCCCAGTTTATTGGTCGGCGACTTCATTTTGGTAAACAAATTTGCCTATGGTGTTAGGATTCCAGTGGTAAATAAGAAGATTCTCGAGCTTGGCACCCCTAATCTCGGCGATGTCGCCGTCTTCCGTTTTCCCGGAGATACATCTATAAATTATATTAAGCGAATCGTAGGACTGCCAGGTGATCGTGTTATCTACAAGGACAAGAGACTCTACATAAATGGCCAATTAATGGCCCAGCGCGACGTCCGCCCCTATATCTTGGTGGAGTCTCCGCATCGGATAACGGCGGCTAAACAGCTAACCGAAGATCTTGATGATGTCAGTCATGAGATCCTGACAACCGCCAAGGTCGATCTTGGGACCATGGAGTTTGTGGTTCCGGACAACGAGTATCTTGTCATGGGCGACAATCGCGATCGCAGCAATGACAGTCGCTATTGGGGCTACGTACCGGATCAAAATCTGGTCGGCAAAGCCTTTCTCGTGTGGTTTAGCTTGGACTCAACTGGGAATCATAAGTGGTGGGATCGGATCGTATGGAGTCGTATCGGCGATTCCATACAGTAAATTAATCAAGAGGATATTTTTATGAATCTTAAATCGCGCCAGCGGGGAGTGACAATGTGGGGCATGTTCATGATCTCCCTGTTGGTGGTGTTCTTTGCCCTGTTATTGTTTAAGCTCATCCCACCGTACCTACAAGATCTTAAAGTAAGGTCAGCCCTGGATAGCATCGAGCAGGAGGCGCGTAGCGGCATGAGTAACCGCGAGATCATGACAGCCTTGCAAAAGCGGTTTGATATCGATGATGTTGAGCATGTAGATCTGGCTGATGTCACGATAGAACGGCAGGGGAAGCTCAAGGTCATTAATATTCAGTACGAAGCAGTAGTCCATCTTGTTGCCAACATATCGGCACTGATGGAGTTTGAGCACTCCGCCGGGGTTCCTACCGGCGAGTAATCGAGACTCAATTTGCCACTGAACTACCAGTTTGAAGACGAGACTTTACTGCAGCGTGCACTTACGCACCGTAGTAAAAGCGCCGATAACTTTGAAAGGCTTGAGTTTCTAGGGGACAGCGTTCTCAACTTTACGATGTCGGCTGAGCTCTACGGCCGTTACCCTAATGTCGCCGAGGGTGAGCTAACGCGCTTGCGTGCAAGCCTAGTAAAGAAAGAAACGCTTGCGTTGCTAGCACGAGAAATCGGCTTGGGCGACTTTCTCAGCCTTGGTAGTGGTGAGCTAAAAAGTGGTGGTTTCGACCGTGACTCGATTTTGGCTGACGCGCTCGAAGCCGTGTTTGGCGCTGTCTTTCTAGATGGCGGCATTGAAAAGGTGCGTGCCGTTATTGTCGATATTTACCATGATCTTCTCGAGAAGGTCACCCCGGACACGCTGCAGAAAGATCCTAAAACTCAGCTTCAGGAGTATCTACAAAGGCAATCGTTTGCCACCCCGGTGTACCATGTTATTGAGATCACCGGTGAGGCACATGACCAAAGTTTTCGAGTGGAATGCGTTGTACCTGGTCTTTCGAAACCGGTGCAAGGTACCGGTAGGAGTCGTCGAAACGCTGAACAAGACGCGGCCGCTGTCGCACTAAAGCTCCTGGTAAGTCATACCAGTGCCTGAAAATCTCCGCTGCGGGATCGTGACAGTCGCGGGTCGTGCCAATGTTGGAAAGTCCACATTGGTGAATCGGCTTGTAGCACACAAGGTGAGTATTACGTCGCCGCTTCCGCAAACAACGCGCAGTCGAATTATGGGCATCAAGAACAGCGTCGATGCCCAAATCGTATACATCGATACTCCCGGTCTGCACGTAGACGCCAAAAGAGCCATAGACCGATACATGAACCGCGCCGCACGTGGTAGCCTCGAGGGAGTAGATTGCGTTGTCTTGATGATTTCTGCCCCTGGGTGGGTTGCTGCAGACCAACCCATTCTCGATCTGGTGCGGGACCAGAATTGTCCGGTGATCCTTGTTATCAATAAGATCGATACTTTCAAGGAACGGCAACAGCTACTTCCGCTTATCGAACAGTCCTCAGAGAAGATGTCATTCGCAGAGATCGTTCCCGTGTCGGCATTGACCGGCGAAAATATTGCCGATCTGGAAAAGAGTATACTTGGCTACCTACCTGAGCAGCCGCCGTTGTTTCCAGCGGATCAGATAACCGATGGCAGCGATAAGTTCGTCGCAGCAGAATTGTTGCGTGAACAGGTGTTTAGGCATACTCGCCAGGAGGTACCGTATGCAGTAGCGGTCAGTGTTGAGCAATTCGAGCGCACACCGAAATTACTGCGTATTGGCGCCGTAATTTGGGTGGAGAAGGAGAGCCAGAAGGGCATAATAATCGGTCGGGCGGGTGATCGCCTCAAGAAAATGGGTAGGCTCGCCCGTGAACGCATGCAGGATTACTTCGAATCTAAGGTCCACCTCGAATTGTGGGTTAAGGTACGAGCGGGTTGGGCGGACAGTGAAGTGCTGTTGCGAAGCATTCAGTATGGAGATGAATGAAGGATGTATATATAAGGTATGCGGGTTAGCGAACAGCCGGCTTACGTACTGCATCACTATAGCTATGGTGAAACCAGCCTGCTATTGGAGATCTTTACTCGCGATTATGGACGACTAGGTACGCTGGCCAAGGGTGCGCGGCGCGCCCGCCCGCGAGCTCGAATGCCATTGGAGCCCTTTCAGCCACTGCTGATGGGTTGGAGTGGAAGAGGCGAATTGCCGGTGTTAACGGGTGTAGATCTAGACGGTGATCCGGTTTTCGTCAGCGGCGAGGCACTCTATTGTGGGTTCTACATGAATGAACTCTTGTTTCGTCTGTTGCACCGACATGATCCACACGAGGCCCTGTTCGCCGCGTATCGATCGTCGCTGCAAGCCTTGCAGGATGATGATATAGCCGAGGCTACGCTGCGAATATTCGAGAAGCGGCTATTACAGGAAGTGGGTTACGGGCTAGTGCTTGAGGCGGAGATTAACGATAATGTGCCGATAGAGCCCGGGCGGATGTATGAATATCTGCCGATGCGTGGTCCAGTACGAGCGACTGATAACAAAGAGGCCACGACTGAGCAAGGCGTTAGTATTAGCGGCGACAGTTTGATTGCCCTCGCGCATGAAACATTGACTGAGCCACAAGCCTTGCGCGAAAGTAAAAGCTTGATGCGCGTAGTACTTGGTCTGCATCTCGGCAAGAAGCCGTTAAATAGTCGAAAATTATTCCGCCACTTAAAACAGATCCCCATTATCGAAACG